>JBIPND010000403.1:0-4004 GCA_044374015.1 Luteolibacter sp.
GAGGCTTGGAAATCAGGAAAAAACCTCTTGTTTGAAGGCGCGCAGGGGACCTTGCTCGACATCGACTTCGGCACCTATCCGTTCGTAACATCTTCTAACACCACCGCCGGCGGCTCCTGCACCGGCTCCGGTTTGCCACCGACGGCGATCGATGCGGTGATCGGCGTTTGCAAGGCCTACACCACCCGCGTCGGTTCCGGACCATTCCCGACCAACGACGAAGGACTCTCCGCCTACCTCCACGGCCTCGGCCGCGAATTCGGCGCCACCACCGGCCGCCCGCGCGGCTGCGGCTGGCTCGACACCGTGCTGCTGCGCTTCGCCTGCATGGTCAACGGCGTCACCGGCTTGGCGGTCACCAACGTCGATGGTCTCGACGAATACGAGACGCTGCAAATTTGCACCGGCTACGACATCGACGGCACCCTCCACAAGCTCCCGCCCGCCGACCGCAAGGCGTGGGATCGCGCCGTGCCGGTTTACGAAACCCTTCCCGGCTGGAAGAGCGACACCACCGCCTGCACCAAGTTCGAAGAACTTCCGCCGCAGGCAAAAGCCTATCTCGCACGTCTCGCAGAACTCTGCGGCGCACCGATCGCTTTTGTCGGAGTCGGCCCGGACCGCGCGCAGACCCTGGTGGTTTGATAGAAACCGCCAAGGCGCATCCCCACCATGGCGACACACCCCGAGATCCCCCGTCACATCGCCATCATCATGGATGGCAACGGGCGCTGGGCGAAAGAGCGCGGGCTGCCCCGCCTCGAAGGCCACCGCTCGGGCGCGGAGTCGGTTAGGGAAGTGATGGAGGCCTGCATCGAGATGGGCGTGGAGTATCTAACACTCTACGCGTTTTCCTCGGAAAACTGGAGCCGCCCGGAAACCGAGGTCTCCGCGCTGATGTCGCTGCTGAATCGTTTCCTCGATGAAAAAGCCAAGGATCTCGACCGCCAGGACGTGCGTCTGCTGGCCATCGGCCAACTGGAACGGCTGCCGGAAAAAACCCGGGCGCTGATCGAGCGCATCGAGGCCCGCACCGCGAACCACAAAGCGATGACCCTGGTGCTCGCCTTGTCCTACGGCGGCCGCGAGGAAATCGTCGCCGCCGCCCGCTCGCTGGCCACCGATGCCGTCGCCGGCAAAATCTCACCGGCGGACATCGACGCGGAACTGTTCGCCTCGCGGCTGCAAACCGCCGGCATCCCGGATCCCGATCTCCTTGTTAGAACCTCGGGCGAAATGCGCGTTTCCAATTTCCTGCTCTGGCAGATCAGCTACGCGGAGATCGTGATCGTGAAAAAATTCTGGCCGGATTTCCGCCAGGGAGATCTTTTCGAATGCGTGCAGGAATACCAACGCCGCCACCGCAGGTTCGGCGCACTCTGATACTAATGAAAAGCGCGCGATCCATCTCGATGCGGCGTTGCGGGCCCGGCGGTTGCGCGGATGAGAGCGATCAGGTTGCGGTCGAGGAGCCGTTGGAGATCCGTCTCGACGGCCATCCGGTGGCGGTGGTGATGCGCACGCCGGGTGACGATCTGGATTTGGTCGCGGGTTTTCTCGTGACTGAGGGCATTGTTTCTTCGATCGATGATTTGCGGAAAACCGAAACCAGCCCGGAAGAAAACCGCGTGTTGGCCTTTCTCCGCGATGGCGTGAGCGTGGATCTCGGGCGCTTGTCGCGGCACATGTTCAGCGGTTCGTCCTGCGGGCTTTGCGGCAAGGCGACCTTAGAGGCGATCTTCTGCGATTTTCCGCCGATCGGGCGGAA
The DNA here is from genome assembly GCA_044374015.1 of Luteolibacter sp. Taxonomy (GTDB): domain Bacteria; phylum Verrucomicrobiota; class Verrucomicrobiia; order Verrucomicrobiales; family Akkermansiaceae; genus Luteolibacter. Next base: position 1,769 of record JBIPND010000403.1, read on the forward strand.
GTTGCACATCGAGGATCACGTCCTGCTAGATACGCCAACAAAACTGCGCGAGGCCCAGAGCGCCTTCGAAACCACCGGCGGTCTGCATGCGGCCGGGATTTTTTCGGCGGTCGGGGAATTGTTAGTCCTGCGCGAGGATATCGGCAGGCACAACGCGGTGGACAAGGTCATCGGCCATGCCCTGCGGAATGGGATCGACCTAACATCCACGTTTCTGTTGGTTTCCGGCAGGGTTTCCTTCGAGATCATGCAGAAGGCGCTGGCCGCGCGGATTCCGCTGATCGCCGCCATCTCCGCGCCGAGTTCGCTGGCGGTGGATTTTGCCATGGGCTCCGGCCAGACTTTGATCGGCTTTCTGCGTCCACCAACTTTCAATCGCTATTCATGAAACGAGCTTTGTGCATTGTCCTCGATTCGGTCGGCTGCGGCGGCGCGCCGGATGCCGCCGAATATGGCGACACCGGATCCAACACACTCGGGCACTTGTTCGAGCGCGTCCCGGGATTTTCCCTGCCAAATCTCGCGCGCCTCGGTTTATACGAGCTGCTGGATTTACCCGACGACACCCGCATCCATCCCGGCGCGTCGTGGGCGAAACTGACGGAAAAATCCGCGGGGAAAGACACCACGACCGGTCACTGGGAGCTGATGGGCTGCGGATTGGATGAGGCGTTCGCGACGTTTGAGAAGTTTCCAGCAGAGCTGGTTGCCGAATTGGAATCGCGCGGCGGCGTGGAATTCATCGGCAACCGCGCCTCGTCGGGAACCGAGATCCTAACCGAACTGGGCGGGGAACACCTCCGCACCGGCAAGCCGATTTTATACACCAGCGCCGACAGCGTGCTGCAAATCGCCGCGCATGAGGAACGCTTCGGACTGGAGCGCTTGTGGGAGCTTTGCAAAACCGCCCGCTCATTGTTAGACGAGCGCGGAATCCGGATCGGCCGGGTGATCGCGCGGCCGTTTCTGGGAGACTCGCCGGCGGATTTCAGACGCACGGGCAACCGCCACGACTACTCGCTGATGCCAGGTGAAACCGTCTTGAACCGGCTGCAGGCGTCCGGGGTGCAAACCATCGGCGTCGGGAAAATCGCGGATATCTTCGCCAACTCGGGCATTTCGAAATCGTATCCCACCCAGTCGAACGCCGAGGGCATGGCGGTGATCGAGCGGCTCTGGGCGGAGCACCGTGAGCAACCCCATTTCATTTTTGCGAACCTGGTGGACTTCGATTCGCTCTACGGTCACCGCCGCGACCCCGAAGGTTACGCCCAATGCTTGCGGGAATTCGACGACTGGCTGGGAGGATTCATCGGCAGCATCGTCGAGGGAGATCTGGTGATCCTAACAGCAGACCATGGCAACGACCCCTATCACCCGGGGACCGACCACACCCGCGAACAGGTGCCGGTGATGGTGCTGGGCAGGAAAATCCAGGACGGCGGATTTGCGGAGGTGGCGCGTTGGGTGGAAGAGCACTTTTTCACACCAGCGGGAACAACAACGAGCCCAGCCAGGTGACGATCAAGCCGGCGAACGAAACGACGGTTAGAAGCACCGAAAACGACTGGAGCGTTTCCTTTTCCGTCATTCCGCTGAGGCGGGAAACCACCCAGAAGCCACTGTCGTTCATCCAGGACATTCCAAACGCGGCGAAGCCGATGCTGAGAAACAGATAGAGCGGATGGTAGGGCAGATCCGGTCCGATCATCGGAAACATGATCGCCGAGGTGGTGAGCATGGCCACCGTCGCCGAGCCTTGGGCCACGCGGATGATCAGCGCGAGGGTGTAGGACAGGAAAATCAAACTCAGCCCGAGTCCGTCCGCCAGCTTTTCGACCGCCCCACCCACCCCGGCATTTTTGATCATCGAGCCGAAAGCCCCGCCCGCCGAGGTGATGAGGATGATGATCCCCGCGGTTTCGAGCGGCGGCGCTAACAACTGGCTGATGGTGGAACGGGTCAGGTTTTTCTGCCTCGCTAACAAGCGCACCGCCAGAAACGCACCGATGAAGAGCGCGATGTTCTTGTCGCCGAAAAAATCGATGATTTCACGGATGCCGGCGATGCCTGCGATCCATGCCGCGCCCGAACCGTCGGCGACTTTGAGGATCGAGGAGAAGCTGATTAAAACGATCGGCAACACGACCGGCGCGAGCGAATGAAAAAGCGACGGAAGTTCTTCGTCCTTCTGATCGATGATGACCGCCAGATCGGCCAGCGATGTTCCCGGCGT
>JBIPND010000405.1:0-3993 GCA_044374015.1 Luteolibacter sp.
TTCCAGATAGAGATCGGGCGCCGGCTTGATCCGCGGTGCGTCGCCGCGGCAGACAATGGTTTTAAAATGGGTGGTTAGATCGAGTTTTTCCAGCCAGCCATCCACCCAGTGATGCGATGAGCTGGAAACAACCGCGCAGGGAAGATCGATGGCACCGAGTTTTTCAAGCAACGCGATCGCCCCCGGCATCGGCCCCTCGTTTCCGAGCTCGGCCATGATTTCCTGCTGCCGCCGAGTGTCCAGATCGTGCCAGTCGAAGTCCAGGCCGGAGAGTTCTTCCAAGTGGGTCTTCGGCGACCAGGTGGCAAAATCGGAGCCGATGCAGCGGGTGTAAACCTCCAGCGGCAGGTCATGATCGTGCGCCTGGAAGGTCCGCAGCCACGCCTGATAGATCGCCCATTCGGTGTCCACCAGGATCCCGTCGAAATCAAACAACACCGCCTTGAAAGTCATGCGACCGGGATGGCCTGCCGCAGGGATTCCGGCAAGCCCCGATTTGCGGTCTTGCGAAAACGCGCTGAGCCGGTATCAGTTCCCCGATGGCAATTCGCTTGCGGGCCTTTTTGATGCTGCTGATCGTCGGGCTGGTTTTGCCCGCCGCGGGCTCGCCGCATTTTTTCTGCATCGAGGCCGGGGCGTTCATCCAGCAGTCGGATTGCTGCGATTGCTCGGACGAGCACCGCCCCGAAACGCCCTGCTGCGTGGCCGCGCCGAAGCCGATTCCAGATGCTCTCAACGCGAATGCCCTGAGCCTGCCCGCTCCCTTTTTCATCGCCGCGCCGGCTTTCGAATTGCCGCCGGTGGTGGAGATTCACACGCTGGTTTCGGTGCCGGCGTGGCCAAGGGATCGGGGGCCACCGGGAGATGTCCGGTTGTATTTGTTGAGGCATTCGCTGCTGCTGTGAAGCGTAGGAAACGTTCGATGGGTGACTCCGTCGATTGAATCCCCTTCGTTCACTAACAGCCAGCTCCCATGTCCGATTTAAACACCGATCCATCCGTCCTCACCCGCAGCCCTGCGCCGCCGGGAGCTTCCCGTCGCCGTGCGGCGGCGCTGCTTCCCATCGCCATTCTCGCGGGATTTGCCATCCTCTTTCTGCTGCTTTTCCGCGACCGGCTGATCCCGGCGAAAGACGTGCAGGTCTCGCCGGCGCGCGCCATCGAAAGCATTCCCGATCCTGCGGCAAGTCCCACTCCCCTGCCCGCTTCCGGGCGCTTGTTGTTCCAGGCATCCGGCTGGATCGAGCCGGATCCGCTGCCGGTGAAAGTCACCGCACTGACTGATGGCGTGATCGATCAAGTGCATGTGCTCGAAGGCCAGTTGGTGAAAAAGAGCGAGCTGTTAGCCACGCTTGTCGAGATCGATTCCAAACTCGCGATGGACCTCGCCGCCCGCGAAATCGCCGTGCTCAAAGCCTCGCTCGAAGCCCACTGCATCGGCACCCACATCGCCACCCAGCAAATGGCGGCGGAAAAAGCCGGGCTGATTTCCGACGAGGCGGACGCCACCGAAGCCACCGATCTGCTCCGCCGCATCGAACTCACGCCGGACCGCGCGCTTTCCGAAAACGACCGCATCAGCGCCCGTCTCGGCAAGTCGCGCAGCCAGGCGGCGCTCGCTGGACGCAAGGCGCGCATCGAGCAGATCAGCCACGAAATCACCCGGATTTCCCATGAAGTGACCGCCCTTGAGCAAGGCATCCGGGCGGCGGAAATCAAACTCGCCCAGGCGACGCTCGCCCACGTGCGCACCCGCATCGCCGCGCCTGCGGATGGCCGGGTGCTGCGCTTGCTGGCCGCTCCCGGTCAGAAAAAAATGATCGCGATGGACGATGTGGACAGCGCCACCATCGCCATTCTCTACGATCCCGCGCGGCTCCAGGTCCGCGTCGATGTGCCGCTGGCGGATGCCGTGGGACTGAGCGTCGGCCAGCGGGCCAAGGTCCGTTGCAATCTGTTACCCGACGTGGTTTTCGAGGGCGAAGTCACGCGGATCAGTGGCGAGGCCGATCTCCAACGCAACACGCTTCAAGCAAAAGTCCGCATCGCGAATCCCGACGAAAAACTCCGCCCGGAAATGCTTTGCCGTGTGGAGTTTCTCGGCACCGCAACCACCGGTCAGAAATCCGCCAGCAGCGGGGATCTATCTGTTTTCGTGCCCGAGTCCGTGCTGCGCGACCAGGCGGTTTGGATCTGCGATCCGGATTCCCGCCGGGTTTCGCGCCGCGCGGTCGATCCATCTAACGAATCACGCGAAGGGCATCGGCGTTTGATCTCAGGAGTCCGCCCCGGCGAGTGGGTCGTGCTCGATCCATCCGGCCTCCGCCAAAACCAACGCGTCAACCCCATCCACCAGCCATGACCACCGCCGAACCCATGATCGCCTGCCGCGGCATCACCAAGAGCTACCGCAAAGGTCCCAACCTCGTGACGCCGCTCGAATTGTTGGACCTCGACGTCCGGCGCGGGGAGTTCCTCGCCCTGATGGGCCCCTCCGGATCCGGGAAAACCACCTTGCTCAATCTCATTTCCGGCATCGATTCCCCGAGTTCCGGCGCGCTGGTGATCGATGGCCGGGACATCGCCCGCATGTCGCGCCGCGAGCTCACCCGCTGGCGCGCCAGCGGCGTCGGCTATATCTTCCAGCTCTATCACCTCGTGCCGGTGCTCACCGCGTTTGAAAATGTCGAGCTGCCCTTGCTTCTAACATCGCTCAGCCGCCGCGAGCGCCGCGAAAAAACCGAAGCCGCGCTCGCCCTCGTCGGACTGGCGGACCGCATGCACCACACGCCCGCCGAACTCTCCGGCGGCCAGGAACAACGCGTCGCCATCGCCCGCGCGCTTGTCGCCGATCCGTCGCTGCTCGTCGCCGACGAACCCACCGGCGACCTCGACCGCGAGTCCGCCAACCACATCCTCGGCCTGCTCCGCTCGCTCGCGAGGGATCTTGGAAAAACCATCGTCATGGTCACCCACGATGCCAAGGCCGCCGACGCCGCCGACCGCATCCTCCATCTGGAAAAAGGCAAATTGTTAGAGCAACCCGCCCGCTCATGAACCCCGCCGCCCTGCTCCCGCTTGCCTTCAAGCAGCTCGTCCGCCATCGCCTGCGGACGCTGCTCACCGTGCTGGGTGTCGCCGCCGGGATGTTCCTGTTCACCGCCGTCGAGACGCTCCAGCACTCGCTCGCCGGAGCCACCGAACAAACCGCCGCGGACACCACGCTTGTCGTCTATCGGGAGAACCGCTTCTGCCCCTCGACCAGCCGCCTGCCGGAACATTACGCCGATGAAATCCGCGGCATCCCCGGCGTGCGCGAGGCGATCCCGATCCAGATCGTGGTGAACAACTGCGGCGCGAGCCTGGATGTGATCACCTTCCGCGGGGTACCCGAGGGATTGCTGCAGAAATACGCGCCGGAAATTTCACTGATCGAAGGCGATCTATCCGAGTGGAACCGGCGCGATGACGGCGCTTTGTTAGGCGAGCAGTTCGCCCGCCGCCGCGGACTCAAGCCCGGCGACCAGTTCGATGCCGTGGGCATCACCGTCCACGTCGCCGGCATCCTCCGCTCGCCCTTCGCGCAGGACAACAACGTCGCCTACGTCAAGCTGCCCTTCCTCCAACAAGCGTCGCGCGCCGGCCTCGGCGTGGTCACCCAGTTCAACGTGCGGGTGAATTCCTCGGCGGATTTGAAACCGGTCGCCAGCGCCATCGACGCACGCTTCAAGTCCGACCAGCAACCCACCAACACCCGCCCGGAAAAGGCCTTCTTCGCCGAGACCGCCGGCCAACTCATCGAGCTCATCGGCTTCACCCGCTGGCTCGGGCTCGGCGCGGTGCTGGCGGTCATCGGGCTGGTGGCGAATTCGATCCTGCTCGTCGTCCGCGGACGGGTCCGGGAAAACGCGGTGCTGCGGACCTTGGGCTACCCCGGCCGCGCGATCCTGTTTCTGGTCGTCAGCGAGGGTGGCATGCTCGGGCTGCTCGGAG
>JBIPND010000404.1:0-3993 GCA_044374015.1 Luteolibacter sp.
TGGCAGGCGTGGTCCGGTTCACCTGCGTGGGAGGCAGCGGGATGGAGTTCATCGGCGGCTGGTCGTTTTGGGCGACTGCGGTGAGGGAATCGGTTTTGTCCATCCGGGGTGCCGGGCTGTCTGGCTTGCGCCACTGCGACGGATTATCCGCCCATTCCTCGCGGTATCTGCCTTGGCTGTCGAAAGGCCCGATTCCGGGTTGTTGGGTGCCGGCCCTGGAGCCGCCGCCGCTATTGCTGCTGTTGCCGCATCCGGAGAGGACGAATGCAATACCGCACGAGGCGGAGATCCAGAGAGCCGTATTCATGCGGGAATCATGAGCCATTCGCCGATTTTGGCAAAACATTGTTAACCCGCCCGAATAGTTTTTTACCCGGCAATCGCGCCGACCAGTTGAAGGTGCGGGTTTTGCAGCGGAATGCAGTCGCGAAATGACTTCGCCCTTGCACCATCTGCCGCAAGATGTCAGGAAATGGTCGCACGGTCGTTAGGGGCATTAGCTCAGTTGGTAGAGCGCTTCGTTCGCAATGAAGAGGTCAGGAGTTCGAATCTCCTATGCTCCACGCCCTTGAAAACCTTCAAACGCCGTGGTTTCTGAGGCTTTTCTCGGTTCCCGGCGGAATGCCATCTGGAGCGGGCCAACCCGCTGACAGCGAAAGGCGGAGCGGGCGGCTTGCGTTCCGCGATTTTGCCTTGCTGAATCCAGGCGGGTTGAGGATGCTGATGCCCTAAATTTCATGTCCGCCCCCCCATCTGTCAATGTTGCACGCCTCACCTATCTGCTGATCTGCGAAGCGGCCGGGGTGGCGATCGTGCTGAGTACCAAAGGCACGTTGTTTGAGGTGCCGATGTCGGTGGGAATCCTCGGCGGCTTGGGTGTCGCCACGGTGTTTATCTGGATCGAATCCCTGATGAAGGGCTTCACCTTGCGCGGCTTTTCCACGGCCGCGTTCGGCCTCGGCGTCGGTTTGTTCTGCGCCTGGCTGTTGACCCGGGTGGAACTTTCCAAACTTCTCGAACTCGCTTTCCGCGACAAACTCGAAAACCAGGAAAATGGCGACGTGCTGGTGAACGCGCTGCGGATCTCGATCGATGTGACGTTGTTTGCCAGTCTCGGGTTTCTCGGTTCGGTCCTGGCGCTGCGCAACAATCGCGACGACTTCGCGTTCATCATCCCTTACGTTCGCTTCCGGCAGGACGCCTCCAGCGGTCAACCGGTGGTGCTCGACCACGATGCGGTGATGGACGGGCGGGTGCTGGCGATTCTCCGCTCCGGCTTTCTCCACGGCCGCTTGATCGTGCCGCGCTTCATCCTCGACGAACTGCAAGCGATGGTCGATTCCGGATCCGGGGCTCACCGCCAACGCGGCCAACGCGGGCTCGACTGCCTTGAACAACTGCAAAAAGCGCCCGACATCCAAATCTCCATCCACGACGCACGCCTGCCGGGGGAAATCGAATCGCTCACCACCCGCCTCATCGAGACCACCCGCATGCTCGGCGCGCGGCTGATGACCAGCGATGAAAACCTCACCAAGGTGGCAAAATTCCAAGGCGTGGACGTGCTCAACATCCACGAGCTCGACGAGGCGCTCAAGCCCGCCGTCGCCGTCGGCCAGCGCATGCGCATCGCCCTGGTCCGCACCGGCAAGGAAGACCACCAGGCGGTCGGCTACCTGCCGGATGGCACGATGATCGTCGCCAACCACGCGGTTTCCAAAATCGGCACGACCGCGGAGGTCATCGTCGTCAGCACCTTGAACACGACCAGCGGCACGATGGTCTTCGCCGAGCTTTACACGGCGGGTTAGACCTCCGCGAACATGAACACCTCCGCCGCCGGGTCGCGCAGGGAGTCTACGAAACGCTCCCACTCCCGGCGCTCTTCGTCTGTCGGTGCAACCGGTTGGACATCGGCACCGACGTTGGCGATGAGAAATTTGATCGGCACATCCGGCCCGGCGCTGGAACGGATTTTCGAGTGCAGCGCGGTCATTCTAGCCGGTGAGAGCGCCCAGCCCTCGGCCAGCAAGACCACCCCCGCCGGCGCGTCCGCCAGCGCCCGCGCGGCGACTTGTTCGGCACCACCATCCAGCACCGCGACGGGATGCCAGGCGGACGGATGGACCCGCAGCCGGCGCAGCAAAAACGGCCGCAGCGCGGCTTCGGTTAGGCCGCTGCCGCCGACGTCCAGAACCAGCACCCGGTCGAGCGGTTTTTCGTCGGTTTCGATGCGCTCGGCACCGGTGAGCTCACGCCACAACGCGCGATGGCTGCGCCCTTGAAAATCCAGATTGGCCAACGCCTTGCGGCCCGCATGCCACGCCCCCAGCCACAGCAGCGCGCGCGGCAGTAGCCCCCAGACGAACACCGCCGCGAGCAGGAATTGCCACCACGCCGACGGTCCCGATGCCAGCTCGCCGCGCTCACCCGGCAGCCAGCGGGATGCCTCGACCACCGCCGCATCCGGTGCGGCTGCCGGCCACCATGCGGCCCACGGAGTTGATAGAAAGCGCACCGCATTTTCCAACACCGAGCGCATCGCCAGTTCGGTGGTGGTCTCCCAGAAAAACCCTACATGCCGCACCAGCACCAATCCAGCCAGCCCCGCTAGAATTCCCAGATTGAAAAACACCCCCGCCGCTTGCGCCAGCCTGGCGATCCGCCACAGCACCGCCGCTCTTGGCGAGCCACCGCCTGCCATCAAATTCTGCCACCAGCCGTCATTTTCCGATCCGGAAAACCTCCGGGCCAGCTTGCCGACCACCGCCTGCACCACGCTGAATCCCTCAGCCGCTTTCCGCCGCACCAGCCAGGCCATCAGCGCGAACAACAACACCAGCCACTGCCCGCCGATTAGGATTGCCAGAAAAAGCACCACATTCACCCCGCCTTTACCACGGTCCAACAAACCGAGCACCGCCGAAGTTCCTGCGAGAAACGCCAGCAGAAACAACCCCGCGCCCACCATCGAGAGCGCGCTTGAAAATTTCTTCCCGGCGTTCGTTTTACCCGTTTCCGCCAGCCACACCCGCAGCCCCGCGCGCCTCGCCGCCGCCCCTGACATGCCGCGCGTCGCCGCGGTCACCGCCGTGCGCACCGCCGGCGCGCTACCGGTGGACGTGGCGAGGGCCTGCTCAAAATCGACCAGGTTCTCCAAAGTCCACGGCGGTGGCTCGTCGCGCATTCAGCTGCGTTTCACGATTTGTTTGCGGAACATCGGGATCAACTCGGCATCCATCCAGGTGAACGCCGCTTCCAGGCCGCCTTCGAGATACAGCTTGCCGATCGACGCCTCCACCCGCGTCGGATTACCGAAAGCGCTGAGAAAATCGTTGGAGGTGAGGCGGGTGAACCACTCGCCGTCCATGGCATTTCGTTCCCGGAGGACAAATTGGCGGGCGAAAAGCGCGAGCACGGCGTCACCGACCCAGGCTGCTTCTCGTTCTTTGCGGAGTTCTTCGTCTTTGCGGCTCACGCGCGGAGCATGCACGAACCTAGTAAGGCCGCACGATCTTTTCCATGCGTTCGCGGGCGATTTTCTCCCGCAGCCGCGTTTCCGAATCCACATCCCAATATCCCGGCTGCAGTTCGAGGAAAACCGAGGTGTAAGGCAGCGCGGTGTTGGTGCGGATCACCAACACGTCGAAACTCCGGTTCGCGTCCTGCATCAGGGTGAGCAGCGATTGCTGGTCCAGCACCGTCCGCTCGTGACCATGGAAGGCACCCTCCACGCGTTTCCGATACTCATCGATGCCCGGCGCGAAATCATTTTCCACCGAGCTCACCTCGCGGGTGACATACACATGCGGGCGGACATTCTCCGTTTGTTCGAGGACGCCCAGCACATAATCGAGCGCCTCCGGGACCTCCACCGGCGCCCTCACCTGGCGCAAGCCCGGGCGGGTGTAGGCGGGAAACGAAGCCTCCGCGATCACGATCCAATTCCGGTATCCCAGTTGCCCGGCCTGGCGATTCACCGCCGCCTGCCAG
>JBIPND010000406.1:0-3963 GCA_044374015.1 Luteolibacter sp.
TAAAACCACCAATCCCCCAATAATCATGCCACAACAAGTTCCAGCTCTCGAACTCACCCAACTCCATCGTTTGATCCAAACGCGGGAGAATGGCGCGTCCGTGAAGGAGCTTCTGGCGCTTCCGTCGCTGGATTTTCCGAAGCGCACCTTGCAACGCAGGCTGGACCAATTGGTCTCCCAAGGCACCCTCCTCCCCGTGGGCGAGGGGCGGGCCAGGCGTTATGTTTCGGTCGTGAAACCTTTCACCCTTGGGACCATGCCCTCCTCCATGTTGCGGGAGGAGCCTCCGGTTTTGGGCGTCGGACATGAATGGCTGTCGGCGGAGTCGTTGCGGCTCCGCGCCGCACTCCAGATGCCCATGTCCAGACGCAAGCCGGTGGGCTATGAGGGGAGTTTCCTGGAGGCCTATCAGCCGAATACCACTTTCTATCTCCCCGAAAAAATGCGGGACGAGCTGGGGGAGATCGGTCAGGTGGGCCTCGGTGAACTTCCGGCCGGCACCTATCTGCGGCAGGTCATGGACCGGCTGCTCATCGATCTTTCCTGGAATTCCAGCCGCTTGGAAGGGAACACTTATTCGCTGCTGGAAACCCAGCGGCTGCTAGAACGCGGCGAAAACGCGGAAGGCAAGGGCGCGGAGGAAACGCAGATGCTCCTCAACCACAAGGCGGCGATTGAAATGCTGGCGGAGGACGCGGCCGAGATCCGCTTCAACCGCTACACCATCTGCAATCTCCACGCGCTGCTGGCCGACGGACTGCTGCCGGATCCCGCGGCCGGCGGGCGGGTGCGCTCGCGGCCGGTCGGGATCAGCGGGACGGTTTTCCATCCGCTGGAAATGCCACAGCAGATCGAGCTGCGGTTTGACATGATCATGGAGAAGGCCGACGCAATTCGGGATTCTTTCGAGCAGGCGTTCTTCGTGATGGTGCACTTGCCGTATTTGCAACCCTTCGAGGATGTGAACAAACGGGTGTCACGGCTTGCCGCGAATATCCCGCTGGTGTTGCACAATCTTTGCCCGCTTTCGTTCGTGGATGTGGAGCCGCAGGATTACATCGGCGGGCTGCTGGCGGTGTATGAAATGAACCGCGTGGAGTATTTGCGGGACGTTTTCGCGTGGGCCTATCGCAGGTCGTGCGCGCGCTATTCCGCGGTGCGGCAGTCGCTGGGGGAGCCGGATCCATTCCGGCTCCGCCACCGCGCGATGATCGGACGATTGGTGAAGGAGGTGGTCATCGACAGGCTGGATAAAAAGCAGGCCGCCCGCAAAATCGCCGCAGACGCCGCCAGTCTGGTGCCCGAGCGGGAACGCGGGAAATTCATCGAAATCGTGGAAACCGAACTGAGTTCCCTGCACATGGGAAACATCGCCCGGTTCCGGCTCCGGCCGTCGGAGTTCGAGGCATGGTTGAGGACGTGGAAATAGCCGGGGCGAGAATCGAGGGAATTTGGGTTTGGGAATCGGATGCTGGCTGGCTAAGCTGGCCGGGTGACTGGAGGCATGCACGAGGCGCGATGGCAGGCGGACGGGAAATTTTTCCGGGCCGGGAGCCAACGCGTCTGGATGAAATGCGTGACTTACGGCCCGTTTCCCGGCGGCTGGCCGGCATCGTTCACCTCCGATTTTTCGCGAATGGTGGCGGCGGGATTCAATGCGGTCCGCTTGTATGACATGCCGGATGTTCGATTGCTAGATGCCGCGCATCATCACGGGCTGAAAGTCTTCGGCGGCCTGAAATGGGGGCAAAACGCGGATTTCCTGATGCGCCCCGGACTTGATTCCGCGGCCAGGGTGAGCCTGGTCAATGCTCTATCAGCCATCGGCGCCCACCCCGCGCTCGCGGGCGTGTATGTGGGTAACGAGGTCCCCGCCGACCTCGCCCGCTGGATGGGACCGGTGAAGGTGCGATTGGCGATCGAAGACCTGATATCGCTGGGCAGGGAAATCGCGCCGCACTTGATGTTTGCCTACGCGAACTACCCGAGCACCGAATATCTCGAACCGGAAAACGCCGATTTCACCGCCTTCAATGTGTATCTCGAAGATGAGTCCGCGTTCCGCAGATATCTCAAACGCCTGCATCACATCGCGGGTGACCGGCCGCTGGTGATCTCCGAATTCGGCCTCGATTCGCGGCGCAACGGGCAGGAAAAACAAGCCGACACGCTGCGCTGGAGCCTGCAAGCCGTCCACGATTTGGAAACCGCCGGAACCACCATTTACGCCTGGAGCGACCGCTGGTGGAACGCCGGCGCACCAATCCTGGATTGGGATTTCGGTCTGCTCGACCGTGAGGGTCGCGCAAAACCCGCGCTGGGCGCCGTCGGTCATTCCGATCCTCCCCTCCCCGATTTTCTCCCATCCGTCTCCGTGATCGTCTGCACCCGCAACGGCACGGGCCGCATCGGTGACTGCCTGCGAGCCATCGAAAAATTGGTCGGCGAAGGATTGGAAACGATCGTGGTGGATGATGGATCCGAGGACGGCACGGCGGAATATGTGGCGCGAAATTTCCGGTGGGCGCGCCTGATCGTGTTAGAGCCTTCCGGCCTGAGCACCGCCCGCAATGCCGGCGCGGAAGCGGCGTCGGGCGAAATCCTCGCATTCACCGATGACGATTGCGAACCGGACGCCGAATGGATCACCCGCATCCGCCCGGCATTTCAGGATGGCCGCTACGCGGCGGCTTGTGGCCCGAATCTCCCGCCGCGGCCGCGCACGTGGGAGGAAGCGGTTGTTTGTGCGGCTCCCGGCGCGCCAAGTCATGTGATGCTCGACGACGAGGAGGCCGAGCATCTCCCGGGCTGCAATCTGGTGGTTAGAAAATCCGCCTTCGACGCCATCGGCGGCTTCGACCCGCAATTCCACACCGCAGGCGACGACGTGGATTTCTGTTGGAGACTGCGCGACGCGGGATACCGGCTCGGCTTCGTACCCGGGGCTTTCGTTTGGCATTGGCGGCGGCCGTCGATTTCCAGATTCCTGCTCCAACAGATCGGCTACGGCCGCGCCGAGCGCCTGCTCATGGCAAAACACCCCGGCCGGTTTTCCAAATCCGGCGATGCGAAATGGGAGGGATTCGTCTATGGTGGCGGACCGGTGCGGGTGATGGACGACTCGATCATCTATCACGGCCCCATGGGAAATGCCGGCTATCAGGCAATCATGAACCGGATGCTTCCCCTGCGCGGACTCGACGAAAAATTCCGCACCCCGAAAGCCAAACTCGCGCTCGCCCTCGTCAATTTCCTCCAACCCCAACTGCGCGCCTTGGCGCGCATCGGCAGGTTGCGGATCCGCCGGAAAGTCGCGGCAAAACGCATCATCGTTCCCGACGACGAATTCCAAATCCATTGCGGCGATGGCCGCGGCCGTGAGCATTATTTGAAACTTCTCCTCGCCGCCGGCTGGCATCCCGCCGGGGAATCCGCTGCCTGGGACGCGGAAAAACACGGCACGCGCGTGTTGTTAGCCATCGAGCATGGCGAACTCGGAAGCACGACCCTGCTGGTCCGCGTCTGGGGTGACGCCAGCACCTTGCCATTTCACGAGTGAATGCGATTGGCTCACGCCTTGCAGTTCGCCAGGGCGGAGGCTAGGGATGGGCGATGCCGCTGCTGACCAAGGATTTTGACTACCACCTGCCCGAGGACTTGATCGCCGCACGGCCGTTGGCGGAGCGGTCGGCTTCGCGGATGTTGGTGGTGCACCGCGCCAGCGGTTTGATCGAGCATCGGATGTTCCGGGATTTTCCGGAATACCTGCGGCCGGACGATCTGCTGGTGCTGAATGACACCAAGGTGATTCCCGCCCGGGTGTTTTCGGATGACGGGAAAAAGGAGCTGCTCTGCCTGGACCGGCTTTCACCGTTGGAGTGGCGCTGCCTGGTTAGACCGGGGAAATTTTTGCGCGTCGGCAGGTCGCTGACGGTGGGCGGGATCGCGGGCACGGTGACGGAG
>JBIPND010000407.1:0-3961 GCA_044374015.1 Luteolibacter sp.
GGCCACCACAACGGCATGAACGGCCCGCTCATTCTTATCAATCCATCGCTGGGCATCAATAACCCGGCTGCCATGTGGATGCTCACACCCGGATGCAGTTACATCGAGGGCGGTGAGGGGCCGCTCGCGAAGCAGATCGTTGATGGTGGCGGCGTGCCCAACCGTGGCGGGAGTTATGCCAATCCGTTCCCCATGTCTGACAAGGTGTTTCTGGCAAGTGGGGACCTCACCCGCAGCCAGGCGGAGTTCGTCATCTATTATCTCGATGTTTTCGGAAACAGGGAGCTGATTCACAAGGACGACGACATGAGTTGTTTCATGCCGCAGGCGCTGCGTCCGCGCAAGCGACCGCCGGTGGTGGCGGATACCACCAAGCCGGATGAGACCTTCGCCACCGCTTTCCTGGAGGATGTTTATCGTGATCTCCCTGGCGTCGAGAAAGGGGCTGTCAAATACCTGCGCATCAGTCAAAGCCTGATGCTGCCAGCCCCGATCTATCAGGAAGGGGATGTCTGGAAATACAATCATCTGCACTATCTTCCCGGCGATGCCACCATGCGGCATTTCGGACATTGGCAGTGGTCGCCAAGCCGCACCATCGGACTGGTGAAGGTTGCGGCGGATGGCAGCGCCTATTTCAAGGTTCCGGCGGGCACACCGGTTTATCTGCAAGCCTTGGATGAGAACTTCTGCGAGGTCCGCCGCATGCGCAGCAGTTTCACCCTGCAGCGGGGCGAGTTCCGGAGCTGCGCCGGTTGCCATGAATCGCGCACGGAAACGGTGGGCAATCGCAAGCCGCTTTCCCGCGACACTCTTTCCGTGGGGCCGCAGGATCCGATCCGGCCGCCGTGGGGGGATACCACCGTGCTTGACTACAAGAAGCACATCCAGCCGATCTTCGACCGCAACTGCGTTTCCTGCCATGGGCAGAAAGATCCCGGGGGCGGACTTGATTTCACGGGTCGCGAAATCGGTGGATTCGCCCAGTCCTACAGGAGCATTTTCGGGTTGAAACCCGGCGATCCGACACCGGTGAAGGAGCTGGATTGGCATTTCGTGCTCAATCCCGCTGCGAAGAACGATTCCTACATCTCCGATAAAAAAGCGGTGGCGGATTTCATCAGGATGCAAGCCAACGAATGGCCGGGCCAATTGGTATCCATTTCGGACCGGATGGACGATTCCTCGATCACCCGGCCACTTCAGTTCGGCTCCAACAAAAGCCGACTGATCCGCGTGATGTTGGATGATCCGATGCACAGCAAGGATGTGATGCCGAAGCTAGCGGACGAGGAGTGGCAGGCGTTGGTTGCATGGGTTGACTACAACGCCGTCTATCACGGCACGATCTTCGACGTGAGCGGCTTTTCCAAGACCGGGAAGTTCACCCGGATTCCCTACGAACTGCCATCGCCATGGGAACCCGCAGACGTGAATCCGACCTTCCTCAATCAGTTCAATTCCGGTGGCGGCGAAAGGGAGTGACATGAAAACCCTGCGGTTACTGGTCGGTATGATGCTCTGTTCGACATGCGGTGCGGAAGAGTTGCGTCCGGTCTATCTGAATCCCGTAGATTGCGTGGCGGATGTGGAAGGTCGGCGCGCCTACGTGGCGCTGGCTGGAGTGTTGAAGGTGGCGGTGGTGGATCTAGAGAGGGTGGCCATGATCGACGATTGGCCGCTGCCGTTGCCGCCGAGCGGTCTGGCTCATGACCGGAGGCGGGGCCTGCTGGCGGTGGCGATGGGAGAAACCGCGGGTCGCGTCACGATCGTCGAATGCGCCACCGGCAAAAAACAGTTGGAGTTTCCTGCGGGATACTCCCCGGTGGCACCCGTGTTTCTGGAAGACGGGGAGGTGTTGGTGGTGTGCAATCGCTTCACGCATTGTGCCACGTTTTTCGATGCGAAAAGCGGACGCGAGCTTGCCAGAGTCCCTACCAATCGGGAACCCATTGCCGCCGTGGCTTCGGCGGATGGAAGGCGGCTATTTGTCGGCTGCATGCTTCCAGCGCAGGCTGCCACGGCGGATTACGTGGCGGCGGCGGTGGATGTCATCGACGTGCCATCGCGGAAACGCAAGGCATCGCTGCTACTTCCGAATGGTGGCAACGGATTGTTTGCAATGAGCGCCTCGGCCGATGGCAAGTGGTTGTTCGCTCCTCATGTGCTGGGCCACTATCAATCACCGACCAACCAGCTTGAGCGTGGCTGGATGAATGCAAACGCGCTCACGGTGATCGATATGGAGAAGGAAACCGTGCGGGGCACCGTGCTGTTGGATGACGCCACTCTCGGAGCCGCCAATCCATGGGGAGTCGCGACGACGGCGGATGGCCGATTTCTGGCAGTGGCCCATGCGGGAACCCACGAGCTCAGCCGCATTCCGCTCGATCAGTTGACGAAAGTCATTCAGGAAGCCCCGGCAACCACCGGCTACCAGGAGGGTGCGCTGGAGCGCGACCTGACGACGATGACCCGGGCGGGGCGGACGCGCATCCCGATGGAAGGACTGGGCCCGCGGGTAGTGACGGCAGCGGGGAATCAGTTCCTGGTTTGTGAATACTTTGGCGGCAGCCTAACCATCGTGGGGGCCGATGGCGGGCGACCCCGCAGGATCGCGCTTGGCAAGGAGCCGCCGATGGACGTGGTCCGCCAGGGTGAACTGAGGTTTGCCGATGCCCGATTGTGTTTCCAGCAATGGCAGAGTTGTATCAGTTGTCACCCTTCGGTCCGGGCTGACGCCTTAAACTGGGATTTGCTCAATGACGGTCTCGGTAATCCGAAACAAACCAAGAGCATGATCCATTCCCACGTCACACCACCGGCGATGGGGCATGGGATCCGGGCGTCGGCGGAGGTCGCGGTGCGGGCTGGGATCCGTTTCATCCAGTTTGCGGAGGTGGATGAGCGGCAGGCGGAGAGTATCGATGAATATCTGAAATCCCTGCGTCCGCTGCCAAGCCCACGTCTGGTAGATGGAAAGCTCAATCCGTTGGCTGCGATAGGACGGGGGATTTTCGAACGTATCGGCTGCCGCGATTGCCACACGGGTCCTTATTTCACCGACAAGGAGTCCCACGACGTCCGTCACGCGACCGGTCGCGATGCGGAAAGTCCGTTCGACACTCCGACGTTGATCGAGAATTGGCGGACCGGAC
Organism: Luteolibacter sp.; assembly: GCA_044374015.1. Classification (GTDB taxonomy): domain Bacteria; phylum Verrucomicrobiota; class Verrucomicrobiia; order Verrucomicrobiales; family Akkermansiaceae; genus Luteolibacter. Next base: position 3,159 of record JBIPND010000407.1, read on the forward strand.
CCTACCTCTACGATGGCCGGGCCGCGACGATGGAAGAGGCTTTGAAAATCAAATCGAAATGGACCAAGGATCTAACCAGCGAGGAGATGAAAGCGCTGGTGGAATACGTGTTGTCGCTTTGAATGCCTAGCGGTTCTTGTTTTTCAGGAAATCGCGGGCGGCGCGGCCGAGCGCGGCAGCGTTCGCCGGTTTGAGCTCGTCCCACTCGCGACCGACCCAGAGACCGTCGGCCCCGGCTTCCAGAGCGCGGGTGGTTGCCTTGTAGACCTCGTCTTCGCTCACTTCAAGGGTGGGTTTCAGAGGGACGTTGAATCCGATGCGGGAGTATATCAGCGTTTTGCCTTTGGCCGCGCGCACTCCGGCGAGGGCTCGCCGGGTTTCGGTATACACATACTCGGCACTCAGGGATTTGGCTCCCGCAAGTTGATCGGTATAACTTGGTTCACGTTTTGGATCATAGCCGAGCATGCTGAAATAAAGGGCGTGGGCGAGATCCGGACGGGCGTCGGCGAAAAGCAGGCTTTCGTAGTTTTTCCTGAAATGATTGAAGGAGCGCGGACCCATGCAGTCGAAATAAAGCCCGATGCTCAACCAATCGGAATGCGCGACCATGTCCGCATAGTCCCAGGTGGCGCGGGTGATAAGGTCCCAACTCATGCCGTGGTCGATGTGCCAACCGACCTGGCACTCCGGTCGGATGCGCTTGATGGTAGCATACATCCGGCGGCGTTGATTCTCTCGGGAATCCATCCAAAAGCGTTCGCATGCGAGGAGGTCGGGATATTGTGATAGGAGACGCAGGA
>JBIPND010000409.1:0-3937 GCA_044374015.1 Luteolibacter sp.
AGGAATTGATCGGACCGTTGCCGTATCCTTCGATCGCTTTGACCTCGCCATTGAGGGTGATGCTGGCCTTGCAATGGACTTTTCCGCGCTCGGTCGCCTGATGGAAAAGCTCGTAATCGGTCACGTCCAGCGGGCTCGCCAGATTGACGAACTCGCGGAAAAACGCGTCGCGGATTTCGTCGGTGGATAGTTCGCGGCCGTGTTCGTCTGCCAGATCGTAGATCCGCTTGCCGACTTGCGGGTGCATCGTCTTCGGCAAATCGAAGCCATGTTCGCGGTCCAGCACGTAGGCGACGCCGCCTTTTCCGGATTGGGAGTTGATCCGGATGATCGCCTCATACGAGCGGCCGATGTCCTGCGGATCGATCGTTAGATAAGGCACGCCCCATGGGGTGTTAGGATCGGTGGCGAGTTCCTTGGCACGGCGGTCGAGGCCCTTTTTGATCGCGTCCTGATGGGAGCCGGAGAAGGCGGTGAAAACCAGTTCGCCGGCGTATGGCTGCCGCTCGGAAACGCTCAGGCGGGTGACGCGTTCGTAAACATTGCGGATCGATTGCAGGTCGGAAAAATCCAGCCCGGTGGCGATGCCGTGGCTGTTGAAGTTGAGCGCGACGGTGACGATGTCGAGATTTCCGGTGCGTTCGCCATTGCCGAAGAGCGTGCCTTCCACCCGGTCGGCGCCGGCCATCAGGCCGAGTTCGGTCGCGGCGACACCGGTGCCGCGGTCGTTGTGGGTGTGCAGCGAGACGACGAGCGAATCACGGTTTTTCAAATGCCGGCACATCCATTCGATCATGTCGGCGTGGACGTTGGGCGTGGTCCACTGGACGGTGTCCGGCAGGTTGATGATCATTTTTTTCTCCGGCGTGGGCTGCCAGACGTCGATCACCGAGTTGCAGCACTCGAGGGCGAAATCCAGTTCGGTGTCGGAAAACGATTCGGGCGAATATTGCAGCACCACCTCGGTGCGCGGCACGCTGGGCACGAGTTTTTTGACCAACTCCGCGCCTTCGACGGCGATCTGTTTGATCGACTCGCGCGAGGCGTCGCCGAAAGTGACGCGGCGCTGCAGCGGCGAGGTGGAGTTGTAAATGTGGACGATCGCGCGCTTCGCCCCGTCGATGGCCTCGAAGGTCCGGCGGATGAGCGGCTCGCGCGTTTGCACCAGCACCTGGATGGTGACGTCTTCCGGGATGCGGTTTTCATCGATCAGCCGGCGCAGGAAATTGAATTCCGTGTCCGCGGCGGACGGGAAGCCGACCTCGATTTGCTTGAAACCGACCCGCACTAACAAATCAAAGAATTCGAGTTTTTCCTCAATCGACATCGGCTGCGGCAGCGCCTGGTTGCCATCGCGGAGATCGACCGAGCACCACTGCGGCGCACGCGTCAGCGCCTGATCCGGCCAGGTGCGGTCAGGCAGGGAAACCGGCGGAAACGGCCGGTATTTCGACAGGGAATTCGGATGCATGGGAAAATTTTCGAGAAAGTTGCGGAAAAACGGCGACACCTCAGGATGGGCGGGCCGGGAGCCAAAAGTGAAGCACAGAAAATGCTAACGAATCACGCCGCGCTCGGAGGCCTCGATGAAATCGATCAAATGCGCGACCTGCGGGGTGTCCGCGACGTGGGTCGCCTTGAGCGAGCTGAGCGCCTGGGCGAGGTTGACGTCCTTTTTCAGGAACAGCTTTTTGTAGGCGGTTTTGAGCGCCTTGATGTGGTCCTCGGAAAACCCGCGGCGTTGCAGGCCGACGAGATTGAGCCCGCGGGTGGACGCCGGATTGCCATCGACGATCATGAACGGCGGCACGTCCTGGACGATCTTCGACAAGCCGCCGACGATCGCATGTTTGCCGATCCGGCAGAACTGGTGGGCGGCGGCAAGCCCGGAGACGATCGCGTAGTCATCGACGACGCAGTGGCCGGCGAGGCTGCCGTTGTTGGAGAGGATGATGTGGTCGCCTAACTGGCAATCGTGGGCGACGTGCGAGTAGCAGAGAAACAAATTGTGCGAGCCGATGCGGGTGGCGAGTTTCTCGTGGGTGCCGCGGTGGATGGTGCAGTTTTCGCGAAACACGTTTAAATCGCCAACCTCGAGCGAGGTGGGCTCGCCGATGTATTTGAGGTCCTGGGATTTCCCGCCGACCATCGCGAACGGGAAAAACTCGTTGCCGCGCCCGAACCTCGCGTGACCTTCGAGCACGACGTGCGAGTGCAGCACACAATCGTCGCCGAGCTCGACATTCGCCCCGACCACGCAGAACGGGCCGACCCGGACACCTTTTCCGAGCGTGGCCAGCGGCGAGACAATAGCAGTGGGGTGGATCACCCCGCGAATCTCTGCGGAGAGAGGGCCGGATGACGAGATTTTTTTCGCGAAGCGCTCAACGGGCATCCGCCGGCTCACCGATGATTTCCAACAGCTCGGCCCGCAGCACTTGGGCGACTGCGGATTCATATTGAAACGGACTGGGCCCGAAAATCCGGTCCTGCTGGATCCAACGCCGTTCCTGCGAGTAAAAATACAAGCTCGATCCCGCAAGCAGCAAGCAGCCAAACTGCCCGCCCGGCATGATGAAGACACTCATCCGCGCGTTCCACTCGTGGGCCGAAAGCGGGGTCAGCCGGGTGAAAATGCCATACCAGACCAGCGGAAAAACCACCCCGCCAGCCACCATCCACAGCCAGTCGGACGGACGGATCAAATCTTGGACCCGCGCGGACAATCCCCACGCCAGCGGGTGGTGGCGGAAACGGCTCAACGCGGCCAAGCCGACGCAGCCCCCTAACAACAACCACGCCGTCCACGCAAACAACCGCTCTAGCAGCGCATGGTCGGCGTAGCGTCCCGGCTTCAAATCCGCTTCAGTGAGCGGCGGCGGATTCATCACCTGACGGCGGACCATCGGAGCGGTCATGCTGACGAGCATCGATCCTTGTCTTTGGATCGTGGAAGCCATCCACGCCGCCCGCAGCGGCGCAGCGCTGGGCGCCGGCGGCTAACACATCGACCAGCTTCCGCAGCCGGATGCCCGGGGCGGTTTGCGACGCCGCGTAAACCGTCGGCGGAATCTGGCTGACAAAATCCCGGCGCGGAGGAAACAACGCGAGCCGCTTTTGAAACAGCCCATCCTGATAGAAGATCATCCGCGATTTACCGGTGATCCCGTGAATCAACGCCAGCGATTCCAGCAGCCGCTTTTCGTCGTCGATTTTCCACACCGGCGTCTTCGGCGCGCCTTTGCGACCGCTGGAGATTGAGCCATCCTTGGAGACCGCGCCTTCGGCCATTCCCACGGCGGCGAGGATTTGAAACCAGGCGTTGTCAGGATCCACGCGCTCCGCCGCCGCGAGGATTTCCGGTGAGAGCTGGTTGTGTTGGCCGAAATAAGCCGTCGCATATTCCGTGAGATAGGCGGGGTTTTCCGGCTCGCTGTCCCACAGCGGCTTCCACTTTGCCGAGTCCGTCGCCGCACCCTCAGCGCCGAATAACAGAAGTCTTTGCTGCGGCGTGAAATTGCCAACCGGCTTCGGCACTTCGCTGCCCCACGCCATCGAAAATATCGAACCGATTTTCACAATCTCCCGAAACTGCAGCGCCGAATGCACCAGCAAGGGCACGGAAACCAGCACCGGCAGCGAAACCAGCGCCACCTTCCAACAGCGGCGGCGCGGCGGAAAGCGGTCCGGAGTTCACGGTTTACCGTGCTCTTGAAGAGGCAAGCTAAAGCTTGAACTCCGGACCGCGGAAGGATGCTCCCACGCGCCATGCCGGGAGCTGCCAAGCGTCATCGTCGAAGCCATCCACCGCGTGCTACCCGACCGCGGTCCGGAGTTCACGGTTTACCGTGCTCTTGAAGAGGCAAGCTAAAGCTTGAACTCCGGACGGCGGAAGGAAGCTCCCACGCGCCATGCCGGGAGCTGCCAAGCGTCATCG
>JBIPND010000408.1:0-3937 GCA_044374015.1 Luteolibacter sp.
GGCTTCACGGTCGGCGTCTGGCGGGATCCGCTGATGGGCGTCTATGTCGCGGTGAAACTGCCGTTGCTGATCGCCTTGACGCTGGCTTGCAACGGGTTGCTCAACGGCCTGCTCGGCCTGCTGCTGGGCACCGGGCTGGGTTTTCGCCAGTCGCTGCTGGCCTTGCTCACCTCATTCGCGCTCGCCGCCGTGATGCTGGGCTCGCTGGCCCCCGTCACCCTGCTGCTCGCTTGGAATGCCCCGCCGCCGGAGGCCGCGGGCGCGCAACACGCCCACGCCGCCTACCTCGTCACCCACACCTTTCTGATCGGCTTCGCGGGCATCACGGCAAATCTCCACTTGCACCGGCTGCTCGCCACCCAGGCCCCGACTCCCGCCGCCGCGACCGCCACCCTGCTCGCCTGGCTGGCGGGAAATGGGTTTCTCGGCGCGCAGTTTTCTTGGATCCTGCGGCCGTTTTTCGGCACGCCCTCGCTCGAAGTGCAGTTCCTGCGGCCCGATCCACTGCGCGGAAATTTCTACGAAACCGTCTGGCGCTCGATCGACCAAATCACCGGCGGCTTCGGCGTGCCCGCGCTTTGCGCGATCGTCCTGATCCTCGTCATTCCCATCGCCCAAGCCATCCGCAAAAACCACCAAACCACCCCGAAACCATGAATCCACCCAACGTCCAACCGCCACCGCTCGAAGCCCCGCTTCCGGAAAAACTCGATTTGAAAACCCTCTTCGAAGCGCTGCTCCGCCGCCCGGACGCGCTCGTCGCCCGCCTCGCCGAGGGCAACCACGGGGCCACCGGGCGGTTTGCGATCATGGCGGTCGTTGCCATCCTGCTGTTCGGCTTCGTGCTCGGCTGCTTTGCCAAACACGAACAACTGTGGGCCGCGCCGGCGAAAATTTCTGTTGGGCTGCTGTTCTCCGGCGTGATTTGTTTTCCCAGCCTCTACATCTTCGCCACGCTGGCCGGCGCGCGGGTCGGCATTTCCCAGCTCGCCGCCTGCCTCGCCGGGGCGCTGGCGTTGGCCGGGTTGCTGCTGCTGGGATTCGCCCCCGCGGTCTGGATTTTCGCGGAATCCACCGACTCGCTGGGTTTCATGGGCACCCTGGCGATCGGTTCGTGGATCATCGCGGTGCTCTTCGCGCTGCGGTTTCTCAAGTCGGTGATCTTTGTCAGCGGCGGCACCCAGAAAGGCCCGTTGTTCATTTGGAGCGTCGTCTTTCTGTTGGTCACCTTGCAGATGACCACCTCGCTGCGCCCGATTCTCGGCCGCTCCGACAGCCGGCTCACCCAGGAGAAAAAATTCTTCCTGCAACATTGGGGCGAGACTTTCGGCACCTCGCTCAGGCTCCAGAACCCACCCGTGGCCGCCGCCCCGGTCGAAGCCGCGCCCGCCAATGGCTCGCGCAATCCCTACCACGAAAACTGAAATCCCGGCTTATCTGCGTGCACCCGCAGGTGAGCGTTAGCCAGGCCAACACCCCGGTCGCCCGCCCCATCAGCAGGTCCTTGCCAATTGCCAGCAGGTTTCCATACTTCCGGGCATGCCGAAGCCTGACAGCAGACCCGCCGAGCCCGAGGCGATCGACGAGGCCGTGAAACGCATGGGCGACTGCATCCGCCGCCGCCGCAGCGTGCTCGACTTGAGCGGTCTCCGGCTGCGAAACCTCCCGCCGAAGTTCGCCCAACTGCCGCCGTTGACGGAGTTGAATCTCGCCGACAACTGCCTGGAAACCCTGCCGTCTGAGCTCTCCCAGTTCACCGGTCTGGCCCGGCTCAACCTGTCTAACAATCCGATCGCCGGCCTCCCGCCGGCGATCGGCCAGTTCTCCCAGCTCACCCGCCTCGACCTCACCCACACGCCGCTGCGCGAACTCCCTGCGGAGATTGGCATGCTCGCCGGACTGGCCCGGCTCTACCTCGATCACAACCGTCTGGAACACCTGCCGCCGGAGTTCGCCCGGCTTTCCAGCCTGACCCGGCTCGGCCTCTCCCACAACGTGCTGGCCGCCTTTCCGCCCGCGCTCGCCCTGCTCACCAAACTCACGCGGCTCGACCTCTCGCACAACCGCCTGAAATCCCTGACGCCGGAGATCGGCTCGCTCGCCACGCTGACGGTGCTCGACCTCTCGCACAACCCGCTGGAATCCCTCCCGCCGGAAATCGGCTGGCTCGCGAAGCTGACCGTGCTCAAAACATCCCACACCCATCTGGCAGCTCTTCCGGCGGAGCTTGGGCAACTCTCCCATCTATCCGAATTGGACCTGGCCGCCAATCCGCTCGCCTCGCTGCCGGAAACCCTCCGGGATCTGGAAAACCTCGACCACTTGTTGCTCCACGACAATCCGGCGCTGCAGCTCTCCCCGCTCATCCTCGGACCCGACCCGCGCAAGCTCCCGGACGCCAAACCCGCCTCGGCGCAATCGATTCTCAACTTCTACTTCGGCAGGCAGTCGGGAACCACCCGCCCGCTCAACGAGGTAAAACTGATATTGTTAGGAAGCTGCGCTGCGGGCAAATCCACCATCGTGCGCGCCTTGCGCGACCTGCCCTACCGCGACGGGGAAGCCAGCACCCCGGGTGTCGCGTTGAGCGACTGGACGCTGGAAGGAATCGGTGAGGATCCGGTCAAGGTCCACGTCTGGGATTTTTCCGGCCAGCCGGTTACCCACCCGCTGCATCCGTTTTTCTTCAGTCCGCGCAACCTCTATCTGCTGGTCCTCAGCGGCCGTGGCCACCACGAACGCGACGACGCCGAATACTGGCTGCGCATGGTCCAAGCGCACGCCACGGATCCTAACGGACAAGGACCGGCGGTGATCGTGGCGCTGAACCAATGGAACGTCCCCGGCGGCCGCCCGGAAGTGGATCGCATCGCGCTGCGCGAACGTTTTCCCTTCATCCGCGGATTTGTGGAAATGGACTGCAAGGTGAAAAAAGGCATCCCCGCCCTGAAAACCGCGATTTTCCGCGAACTCGAACGGATGCCCTGGGTGCGCGAACCGTTCCCCGCAGAGTGGGACCAGGTCCGCCGCGCCGTTGCCTGCGAGAACCATCTGACAGAATCCGGATTCCGCGAACGGTGTCTCGAACACGGCGTCAAGGACCAGGGCCAACAGGACTATCTATCCGAACTGCTGCACCATCTGGGAATCGCGCTGAATGAACCGGGCGATCCGGCGCTGATGGAATCCGGGTGGCTGGTGAAACATCTCTATCCGCTTCTCCACCGCGCGCAAAACCAGGCCGGTATCCTCAAACCGGCCGATCTGGAAAGGCTGCTCCTAACCGAATCTGACGAGGCCGGGCGCGCCTTGTTGATGAAGGTTCTGGAGCGTCTGGGAGTCGCCGTCGCCGGCAGCGGAGTCTGGTTGCTGCCCCACACCCAAGCGGAGCGGGAACCCGCGGGGCTGGCGGATTTCCGGCAGGATGCGGCTGCCATCCGGCGGCGTTACACCTATCAGACTTTTCCCGAGCCATTGCTGGCGCGGATCATCGCGCGGCGTTTCGATTTCATCGAGGAACTGCGGGAACAAAAACTGCAGTGGCGTCACGGAGTGATCCTGTCCCGCAAGGGGGCCCGGGCGTTGATCCGGATGGAGCCACGGCAGCGCCAGTTGACCATCACCGTCACCGGCCCCACCAAGGCCCGGCATCAGCTCGCCGACCTCTGCCAGACCGAGGTGCATGAGCTCCACGCCGGGTTTCCCGCCTGCGATCCCACCGAGGTCACCCCGGAACCCGGCGATTGACGCGGCCGGATTCCAAGTTACCTTCGGCACCCCAACAGCGACGCTTGAAAAAGCCTCATAGTGTAATGGTAACACCCCGGATTCTGATTCCGTTATTCTAGGTTCGAATCCTAGTGAGGCTACATTGCCGGAGCGGCACTCCGCACCCCACCGCCGCGCCCTGGACTCTCTGTTTTACCCAAGAACCGCG
>JBIPND010000410.1:0-3934 GCA_044374015.1 Luteolibacter sp.
AGCCCGGGTCTGCCGCGTCCGCAACGGCATCAACGCCAACTATCCGGAACCCTACATGCGCCGCCGCGATCCGGACTGCATGGTCATCGGCGACCAACTCCCCACCGACAAGCCGACCTATCAGGAACGCTTCGGCAAGGATTTCGCCAGCATTCGCGAGGAAACCTTCGAGTGGCTGAAAGGCCAGGATCTCGCGGTATTCCCGTTCCACGCCGGCATGGAGGGCAAAGGCACCGACGCACTCGTCATCGCTCCCGCCAACGCCGGATTTTTCGCCCTCGGTCTATCCATGCTGCAAGGCATCCTCGCTCCCGATGAGATTCCGGAAAACTTCGCACCGCGCGCCGTCATCTACGTCGCCCCGCCGTTCCGCCACACCCATTTCGAAGGCCAACAAGTGGTCGTTCACAACCGCCTCGAGTCCGCCCACGAACTTTTCAGCTACAACCTCTATCCGGGACCCAGCGCCAAAAAAGGCATCTATGGCGTGCTGCTCAACATCGGCGAGGCCGAGCAATGGATCACCATGCACTGCTCCACCGTGCAGGTCATCACCCCCTATGACAACAAGATCATCATCTCCCACGAGGGTGCCAGCGGCGGCGGCAAAAGCGAAATGCTCGAGCACGCCCACCGCCAGCCCGACGGCTCGCTGCTGATCGGCCGCAACATCGTCACCGATGAAACACGCCTGCTCACCCTGCCGCGCGCCTGCGACCTGCGCCCCGTCACCGACGACATGGCATTGTGCCATCCCTCGCTGGAAAAAGGCGCGGGCAAGCTCAGCCTGATGGACGCCGAAAACGCCTGGCTTGTTAGAATCAACCACATCAACCACTACGGCATCGATCCCCATTTGGAGAAACTCACCATCCATCCTCCCGAGCCGCTGCTGTTTCTCAACATCCAGGGTCATCCCGGAGCCACCTCGCTGATTTGGGAGCACACCGAGGATGAACCCGGCGTCCCCTGCCCCAATCCCCGCGTGATCATCCCCCGCAGAATCATCCCCGATGTCATCAAGGGCGCGGTGGATGTGGACATCCGCAGCATGGGAGTGCGCACGCCACCCTGCACCGCGGACCTGCCGTCCTATGGCATCATCGGCATGTTTCACAGCCTGCCACCCGCGCTCGCCTGGCTGTGGTGCCTGGTCGCCCCTCGCGGTCATGCCAACCCCAGCATCGTCGCCAGCGAAGGCATGTCCTCGGAAGGCGTCGGCTCCTACTGGCCCTTCGCCACCGGCCGCCGCGTGGACCAGGCCAATCTGTTACTCAACCAGATCATCGAAACCCCGAAAGTCCGCTACATCCTCACCCCCAACCAACACATCGGTGCCTGGGAAGTGGGATTCATGCCGCAATGGATCACCCGCGAATTCCTCGCCCGCCGCGGTGGCGCGCGCTTCACCGACAAACAGATGAAGCCGTCCCGCTGCCCGCTGTTAGGCTATACTCCGGGCAAGATCGTCATGGAAGGACGCACGCTCGGCGTGTGGTTCTTCGAGGTGGACCAGCAACCGGAAGTCGGCACCGCCGCCTACGACCGCGGCGCGGAAATCCTCGAGGAGTTCTTCCATCAGGAGTTGTCCCAGTTCCTGGTCAAGGATCTGCTGCCCACCGGCCGCAAGATCATCGAATGCTGTCTCTCCGGCGGCACCCTCTCCGATTACGAAAACCTGCTAGGCATGCCGACCCTGGAATCCACCTGAGTCCGGAAACCGCACCGCCGGATTTGTTCAATCCACCGCTTGCATGGAATGGATCCACTCTTATCCATGCAGGATGAGTTTTCCCCTCCGCTTCCCCGCCTTGGCCGGTGTGCTGCCGTTCTATCTGCTCTCCATCGCCGCCGCCAGCGACGCCGGCAAGCGCCAGTCGGAGGTTCATCTGAAATTCGACGGGGATGCCGCCGAGCCGGCGTGGACCCCTGAAAATGACAACGTCATGGGAGGTGTTTCCAAAGGGAGCGCGGTGGTTCGGGACGGGGTGCTGGCATTCACGGGATCGCTTTCGCTAGAAAATAACGGTGGCTTCGCGCAGGTGCGCATCCAAAAGCTCGGCTACGATCTAACCGGCAAGAAAGGCATGAAGCTCCGCGTCATGGGCGATGGCCGGACCTATCAGCTGCGCCTCGCGACCGATGCCCGCCACCGCGGGTCGCGCATCGCCTACAGCGTGGAATTCCCGACCAAGGCTGACCAGTGGACGGAAGTCGAGGTGCGCTTCGCCGATCTGAAACCCAGCCATCACGGCGACGCGCTGGACGGCCCTCCCGCGAATCTATCTCAAATCGAGGAAATGAGTTTCCTCATCGGTGACAAGCGCGAGGGACCGTTCTCGCTCAAGGTTGACTGGATGAAGGCCGAATAGGCCCGAGCCGAGGGGGGCGGGGCGGCCGGAGTCCGCCTCTCCTTACGGGCGTCAGCTCGAGCGAAGAGCCCCTCGGGTTCCTCCTGTCGGGAAATCCATCGGTTTCACCCGGACCATGAATCGCGCAGGTTCAAGTGTCACCGGTCAGCGCAGCCAGATTGACTTCAAATACGGCTCGCCGGTAAAATCCGCAGGCATCGGCGAGTGGCGGGGGCTCATCGGGCGGTGGATCGCGCTGCGCAACTGGCGCTGGAAATCGTTGAGCGGAAGGTTGCGGCAGTTGGTGGAACCAAGCAGCCAGCCATCGGGTGTTAGAATGTCGGCGGCGAGGGCGGCGAGCTCGCCAAAATTTTGCTCCACCCGGAAGACCTTGCCTTTTTCATCGCGCGAGAAGGTCGGCGGATCGAGCACGATGCCGTCGAAGGTCCGGCCTTGTTTCGCGAAACGGCGCAGCCAGTGGAAGGTGTCGCCCTTGCAGAAATGGTGCGCGGCGGGATCGAGCGCGTTGTGGCTGAAATTGCGTTTGGCCCAGTCGAGATATGGCTGTGATAGATCGAGGGTGGTGGTTTCCGCGCCGGCCATCGCCGCGGCCACCGAGAAGGCGCCGGTGTAGGCGAAAGTGTTGAGCAGGCGTTTGCCGGGTCCCATCAGCTTGCGGACTTCGGCACGGTTGTCGCGTTGATCGAGGAAAATCCCCTGCGAGTAGCCGGATTGGAATGAGATTTCAAAACTCACGCCGTTTTCGCGGATCAGGAACGGGGCGGGCGTCTCCGGGCCTGATAGATGGAGCGGCGATTCTTTCTGATGCTGGTCGAGCCGTTTCCAATAACAGGAATGCCCCTGGTCGCGGAGCCACTCGCGGACTTGCGGGTCGAGGTGGTCGTGGGGCGTGGAGACCAGCCAGCGATCGTCAAAAGTTTCCAAAATCAATCCGGGCAGGCCGTCGCCACTGCCATCGACGAGGCGCACGGCGTTGGTTTGCGAATCGAGCAGGCTGGCGCGTTGGGTGACGGCGGCGGTGAGGAGAAGTGAATGCATGAGGCGGCGGCAAAGTACAAAGCGCCACGACTGCCGGCCAGACCGGATTTCGGCACCGGCTGGCGAGAGGTTCCCGCCAGCAGGTGATCCTGGGTCATTTGCCCAAAGCGTCGTCGACTTTTTCGCCGGCTTTTTCGAGTGGGCCCTTGGGGTTCACGGCGTCCGAGACGTTTTCGATCGCTTCGTCCACGCTTTCGCCGGCTTTTTCGGCTGGGCCTTTGGGTTTGCAGGAGATGAGGGATGCCGCGATCGGCAGCAGGCAAAGTGATATCAGTAAGGATGATTTCATGTTGTGGTTGGGTTCGGGTGGTGGATCGCGGCCGAGGTCGCCTGCGATCACTCCGCAGTTTCGCAGGCCCGGCGGGAATAGCGATAAGGATTTATCGGGAGCATGGGAGGAAGAGAGGGACAGCAAGGTCCCACCTCCCAGAAGTGTTCGGCATGGTCCCTGCTCGGCAAGATTTTGCCCGCTCAAAAAATTAAAACAAACACTTGTACTGTTAGATCCGGTGTGATGTCCTTCA
>JBIPND010000411.1:0-3931 GCA_044374015.1 Luteolibacter sp.
TCTCGCGCAGGCTCCGCGAGATGTCCTTGATGATGGATGGCTGGATCCCCTCGGTGGGCTCGTCTAGCAGGAGAACGCTGGGATTGGTCATCAGCGCGCGGCCGATCGCAAGTTGTTGCTGCTGGCCGCCGGACAGGTTTCCTCCCTTGCGTTTGCGCATTTCCTGGAGCACCGGGAACAACGAGTAGATCTCTTCGACCGCCTCGCGTTTCACATTTCCAGCGACGCCGGAAATCAGGTTTTCATAAACCGTCAGGTAGGGAAAGATCATCCGGCCCTGCGGCACGAATGCAACCCCTTGGGCAACCCGGCGGTGGGAGGGTTGGTTGGTGATTTCCTTGCCATTGAGCAGGATCTTCCCCGAGCGCGTGGGAATCATGCCGATCAGGGCGCGGAAGAGCGTGCTTTTGCCCATGCCGTTGCGGCCGATGATACCGAGGATCTCGCCTTGTTCGGCGGCGAGGGACATATCCGGAATGACCACACTCTGGCCGTAGCAGACTTGGAGATTTTTGACGGAGATCATGATGTTGAATTAGTGTCCGATATAGACATCGATGACTTTGGGGTCGTTGCTGACAGTTTCCATCGAACCTTCCGCCAGGATTTTACCGAGATGCATGACCGTGACGCGGTCTGCGATTTCGCGGACGAACTCCATGTCGTGTTCAATGACGATCACCGAGCGGTCCTTCGAAATGCGGCGGATCAGCGTGGCGGTTTCCGTGCGTTCGCGCACGCTCATGCCGGCGACGGGTTCGTCCAGCATGATGACTTCGGGGTCCTGCATCAGCAGCATCCCGATTTCCAGCCACTGCTTCTGGCCATGACTCAGAATGCCCGCTTCGGTGTCCAGCTTGTCGAGCAGGCCGATTTGTTCGGCCACGCTCTTGCACTGTCCCATGATTTCCGGGGTGCGGCGAAACAACAGGCAGCCGATCACTCCGCGTCCGCTCGGGTGGGATAGTTCGAGATTTTCGAAGACGGTTAGATTTTCATAGATCGACGGATTCTGGAACTTCCGGCCGATCCCGGCGCGGACGATTTTGTATTCCTTGGTTCCGCGGAGTTCCTTGCCCTTGAATTTCACGCTTCCCGAGGTGGCGGGGGTTTTACCGCAAATCAGATCCAGCACGGTGGTCTTGCCGGCGCCGTTAGGGCCGATGATGACGTGGACGTGATTGCGGGCGAGGTAGAAATTGAAGCCGTCCACCGCCTTGAAGCCATCGAAGGAAACCCCGAGGTCTTCGATTTCCAGGACGTTTTCGTTATGAAGGTTCATCAGGGAGCGGAGTTGATTTGTTCAGGTGGGGGATCGAGGGTGTTTTCCGGAAGCGTGCCAGGAAACCGGTGAAGGTGGCGTTGCGGGTGGGGATTTTTTCCAAAAGTCCGGCGAGCCCGTTGGGGAAGAACATGACCACCGCGATGAAGGTGCCGCCCATCAGATAGAGCCAGAGATCCGGATAGGCCTCCGAGAAGGTGGTCTTGCCGAAGTTCACAATCAGGCAGCCGAGGATGGCACCCAGCACCGAGAGGCGTCCGCCGACGGCGGTGAAGATGACCAGTTCGATGGAGGGCACGATGCCGATGATCGAAGGTGACATGAAACCGACTTGCAGCACGAACAGCGCCCCGCCGATGCCGCTGATCATGGCGGCGAAGGCGAAGATGAAGGCGCGGATCATCGCGACATCGTAGCCGGAAAAGCGGACCCGGTCCTCACGATCGCGGATGGCCACCAGCACCCGGCCGAGCCGGGTGTTGATGATATACTTTGCTCCAAGCGCCACGGTGAAAAGCAGCACCACACACACGAAGTAGAGGATGTATTGGGCGTTTTCACTGCGGATATCCCATCCGCAAAGCGTGCGCAGGTCGGTGATGCCGTTGCGGCCTCCTGTCAGCCCCTGGTTGCCATCGATGCCGAGTGATAGAATCAAGGCGATGGCCTGGGTGATGATTGCGAAATAGACACCGCCCACGCGCCGGCGGAAGAGCGCCCAGCCGATGATGAAAGCGACCACCGAAGGCACCACAAAGATGGCGCAGATGGTGAAGGGCAGGCTCTTGAACGGTTCCCAGAACCACGGGAGTTCGGTGATTTGATTCCAGTCCATGAAATCCGGGATTCCGGGAGTGGATTGGATCGCGGTGGTGACGGGGTCGGATGCTTCCAGTTTGAGAAACATCGCCATGCAGTAACCGCCGAGGCCGAAGAACACTCCCTGGCCGAGACTCAGGACGCCGCAGCGCCCCCAGAGCAGGACCAGGCCGATGGCGACGAATCCGAAGGCGAGGTACTTGCCCACCAGGTTGAGCCTGAAGACGGGCAGCGCGAGGGGCAGGACGATCAGCAGCAGCGCGAGGAACGCACCGAAGGCAATCATTTCACCTCGCGTCTTGAAGAGTGTGCGGAAGAGGAGCGGCATTGGTTAGGGAGGTGAATGTGAGACTCAGTGGCCACGGACTTTGCTCGGGAAGAGGCCTTGCGGGCGGATCATCAGGGCGACGACAATCACCAGCAGGGTGGCGACTTTGCCTTTGGTTCCATCGAGGAAGAATTCGAGGACCGACTGTGCCTGGGCGATGCCGAAGGCGGAGGCGAGGCAGCCCAACAAACTGGCGGTGCCGCCGGAAACCACCACGAGGAAGGCATCGACGATGTAGCGGCTGCCGCTGTCCGGTCCGGTGGAGCCGATGGTGGTGAACGCAGCACCGGCGATGCCGGCGATGCCACAGCCAAGGCTGAAGGCGAGGCGGTCCACCTTGCCGGTATTGATGCCGACGGCGGCGCTCATTTTGCGGTTTTGCACGGTGGCCCTGAGGCGCAGCCCGAAACCCGAGCGATACATGAAGATCATCAGGAACGCTGTCACCACGATGGAAAGCCCGAGGACAAATACTCCGTTGATTGGAATATCGAGGCCCTCCTTGAGCGTGTAGGACCCCATCAGCCATTCCGGGAGAGTCGGTGTGACTTCGCGGGCTCCGAAGATAGAGCGATAGCTTTGTTGAAGAATCAAACTCAAGCCCCAGGTGGCCAACAGCGTGTCGAGAGGTCGGTGGTAGAGATGTCGGATCATCAACCACTCGACGAGCGCGCCGACGAGCGCGCAGAGGATGAAGGCGAGGAAGATCGCCGCGATGAAATAGTAGGGGCCGAAGGCCGGGGCGAACTGCTCGGTGAGGGACGAGCTGAGATAGACGGTGTAGGCGCCGAGCGCCATGAATTCGCCGTGGGCCATGTTGATGACGCCCATCTGGCCGAAAATGAGTGCGAGCCCGAGTCCCATGAGCAGGAGCACGCTGAACAGGCTGAGACCCGAAAAGCCCTGCATGATGAAGATGCTTTGTAGTTCTTCGCTGGTGTATTCGCCCATAATGTTAGGTGATTGTGAAATGAAACCCTGGTGGGTGGTTCGGATGAAGGGAGGGCCGGTGGTTCCCGGCCCTCCGGAAGTGCGATCACCGCCGTGTGGCGGCGATCATGAATGATTTACTGATAGCCCTTGGGAAATGGATCGGGCTCGATGAGCTCGGATTCGTAGAGGACCTTGGCCTGGCCGTCTTTCTGCCATTGGCCGATGCGGGTTTTGCTCCACAAGTGGTGGTTCGGGTGGACTTTGACATAACCTTCGGGTGCGGTGGTCAGTTCGAGGCCGGGTGAAGCGGCGGCGATTTTATCGATATCAAAGCTGCCGGCCTTTTCGACCGCTGCTTTCCACAACCATGGGCCGAGGTAGCCGGCTTGGGTGACGTCGCCGATCACGCTGTCAGGGCCGTATTTGTCCTTGAACGCTTTGACGAAGGCGATGTTGTTCGGGTTGTCGAGGCTTTGGAAGTATTTCATCGCAGCGTAGAAGCCGGCGAGGTTTTCACCGCCGATTCCGAGCACTTCGTCTTCGGTCACGGAGATGGTGAGCAAGGTCTG
>JBIPND010000412.1:0-3929 GCA_044374015.1 Luteolibacter sp.
GAGCCGATAGCGGAAGTCCAGTTGTAAACGCTGGAATTCTTATCACCGGAGCTACCGCTGCCGTTGTTGAAAAAAGCGGAGAAGACGGTGTCGGCCCACGCGGTATTGATCGCGGCTAGAAGACAGGTAAAAAGAGTGAGGGTGGTGGCATTGGGTTTAATCATAATCAAAGTTTCCGAGGGTATGAGGCATTTCGCTGATGCAACCTACCCTTGTTGCAATCAAACACTGAAGAGCGATTGAAACGAATTGCACACGTAGAAAGTGGTAGCATCCGCACACGGAAATGCAAATGATGGTCCGCAATCCCAGTGCCACCTGCGCCCTTTCTCACTCGTTGGCCAGGATACGGACGAACTTCCGAGTGGCGGCGGCCTTGGGGATAGTAATCGTGATGAGGTCCGGGGCACTGCCATTCTCCGCCACCGTGTATGTGGCTCCGTTGGGGCCACTTCCGTTGGTGGCACCGATGAGAATGTCGTTGCCTGAATTCCAGGAGATGAGGTCGCCGGAAACCTGAACCTTCACGCTAACGGGCTGGAGTTCAGATTCGTCGGAGCGCTTGAACGTCACGACGAGATCGGTGCCGGATGCGCTGGTGACCGCGGGTAGGATCCCGGGTTGACTGACGCGCGGATCTCCGCCGAGCACAAACTCCAGCAGGTTTTCCAAACCATCGTTGTCGGGATCTAAGCTGGAGCCGGTATCGGTGAAGTCGGGGAAGGAGCCCGCCCAGTCATCGTAGGGAGTGGAGCCGCTGGGGGTGACGACGAGGACCAGATCACTGCCACTGACCGATGCGGTTCCCTCCCAGCCTGAGGGCAAGTTACAGGCAAAGGAGGGTGTCCCGGTGATGCCGCCACTGGCGGTGGCCAAAGTATAGGAACCAGCGCTGATGCCGCCAGGGCTCGTGATGGTGAGATCCACTAACTCCCCTTGGAAGGTCAAGGAGCCGACAATTTCAAGTTTGTCGTGGCTGGCAGAGGTGCTGCTGATTGCGAATGTGAGCGCACCGCCATCGGCCACAGTGGCATCGCCACCCAGGGTGCCGCTACCACCGAAGGTTCCATTGGCCTCCACGGTGGCGGTTCCGGTGGCGCTGGTGAAGTCGGCATCTAGGATCATGCTGCCGGCATTCACAGTGAGGCTGCCGGTATGGCTTGCAGTGGCATCTTTGGAGATGATCTGTTTTCCCCCTCCGTTTTTCACCAAGTTGAGTGTGCGGCCGGCAGTCCCGTTGGTGAAAAGACCGTCGAAGGTATGACTGGTGCTGGCAGCGGGGGTAATGTGAAAAGTCTGCGCGGGAGAGGAATCCTGAAACCATGGCGAAACACGACCCGTGCCCGAGAGACCTCCGATGTTCGGGTTGTGATTGACTGTGGGAGATGAACTCTTGAGGGCCATCACTCGACCGAAGGCGCTGACGTTGACAGGATTGAGATCCTCAGAGCCTACGTTGAAACGCGCCGCATTGTTTGAAATTCCGACGTTTCCGCTGGTGACGAAAAGGCCGCCCGTGAATGTGTTCGCTCCGGTATTGAAATTGAGCGACTGGCTGCTTCCCATCACCGAGATCCCGCCGGAACCCGCGATGGAGGCCGTGATGAAGGCTTGAGCCGCTGCGTTATAGGCACCGATGACACCGGGACTGGAACCGAAATCGAGGGTCCCGTTGGATGTCGTAACGCTCCCGGTAATGAACCCGCCGCTGCCAAGTGTCAGGGTATTGCCGCCGAGGTTGAGGGCTTGATTGATGCGGACGGAGTGAACCGTCTTGGATGAGGAAAGGGTCGCCGCGGCAGCTACGTTGACGAGGTCACTGATACCCGCGGCGTTCACATCAGTGCTGGTGGAGACGGCATCGACGAGTCTATGAGCAACCACCACTTCCTCTTCTCCAATGGTTTCGGTGACATCCTGCCAAGTCACGAAGCTGCCGAGGCTATTGGCTCCGACGAATCGCTGGATCGCCGGAGTGGTCATGCCGTTGGTGACTGGTGGTTTGCCGCCTGCGGCGATGACAGCCAGCGAGCTGGCGGAGGCACCGACACCAAATTCCCCTGAACCATTGCCTGTTTCGATCAACAGGGTGGATCCGGCGACGGGTGTGGCCAAGCTGGATGCCATGAGGACCACGCCGGAATTGGTGCTGTTGCGACGGTTAAGGAACAGGTGGTTGCCGCCAGTGAAGCTGAGATTTCCAATCAGTTCGTTGACCGGTGAGTTAGCAGAGCTGCGACCGATGATGTCAACGCGCTGCTGGTTAAGAGTGAGTGCGGTACTGTCGCCGATGCGGTGGTTGGTGTTGTTGTAGTTGTCGAGAACGAGAAATCCGCCGCGTCCGACATAGGACATTGGGTTGGCCAAGCCGGCCAAGCTTCCGCTAGCCCCTCGGGCACCGATTCCGCCGCGGGGGAAGACGTCGATGTTATCCAAGTCCTCATCGGTCACTGCGAAATCCAGGCCGAGCACTCCGCCGTCGCGCACGGTGACTGAAGATGCACCGGTGAACAGACTGCCCGCACTGAGGAACCAAACTGCAGTGGGGCGGACGGTGACTGGAGATGCGCTGACCAAATCCTTGGAGATGATTTCCGCCACACCAGAGTAGCCGGAATTGTCCGCACCGGAAACAAGCAATCCGGCGTTCGCGTAGTTCCCGCCATTACCTGAAGCTTGCAAGAGGAGAGCCCCTGCCCCGCTGATCCCACCGCTAAAATTCAGATTGGACTGGTTACTGGTGAATTGGCCGATGATGCGCCCTCCTCCAGCTCCGACCGTGATCGGATTATCGTAGGAAAAAGTCGCCGAGCTATCCGTGGCAACAAGCAGATTGCCGTTGTTGAGGGTGACTAGCAAGCCAGAACTGCCAATAAAGCCGCTGCCGCGAGTGAAAGCGAGAGTGCCACCGCCGGAGATGGAGGTGTCGCCCCAGACGGGGGCATACGGGGTATTGGTGAGATTGCCGAATTGGGCGGTGCCAGCGGCGGTGATGCTCAACAGGTTGTCGGCTGAGTCGAATGCTGTTCCGGAGAAAACGAACGTCCCGCTATCGTGGTTGAAACTTACAGTCCCCGGGTTGACCGAGCCCGAGACTGTCACTGCACCCACGCCAGTGTTGCCGAAGATCACATCTGTATTGAGATCGAATGTGCCTGTGAAACTGTCCTCGTCTGGCTGGGTCCAAGTGACGTCACCACCTGTCCAGGTGACCGCGGCCGGAGCCGAAACAATGGCAAATACAGTGCAAATCGCGACTGCCGGGAGGAATAGATGGTTTTTGGATTTCATGGTTTTTTGGATTGTTGCTGGTGCAATTGGAGTCAAAGTCTAAGCCTCCGTCCATACCTGAAAAGAGGGAGTTCTCATGCGGGCCGAAGGATTGCCGCCAATCACTGGGAGTCTGAATCGGACGTTTCCGGACGCTCAGAGGCGGCGTCGGCTCATTAAACCGGTGATAATCAGCAGGCCAGCCAACACGCTACTGCTGGGCTCGGGCACGGCGGCCCAATGGAGACCCGTGCCGGAATTCACAAAACTGAAGCTGCCGTAAGTGGTCGGTGTGTCCAAGACGGTGCCGTCGGTTTTGTAGTATTGGAAGCCACCACCAAAGATACTCGCCCAGGCAGTCTTGGACGATGTTCCGTCGGCTTCAGTAAAAATGTCGGTCCACGTGCGGCTTGACGTCCAAAAGCCGTCAGAGAAATCGCTGTCGCCAATCACGATGCGGAAGATCGCATCAGTGGTGGCTCCATCATCCGCGCCGTCCAGACCGGCGAGTGCGCCAGTCACGTTCACTCCGTCGTAGTCCGTGCCGCGCGTCTGCGAACCGGAGTGGGTCTTCGCGATCTCCCAAGCGAAGATTGATGCATCCTGATAAGTCAGATCACCAGAGAAGTTTTGAACACCCAGGATACTCCCCGGTGCAT
>JBIPND010000413.1:0-3927 GCA_044374015.1 Luteolibacter sp.
CATCCCCAAACTCCGCCTATGGAACTCGACCTTATCGACGTTCAATTCGACCTTCGAAATATCAAACCCCGCGAGCTTGAAGAAGCTTTCGAGGATCCTTTTGCCGTGCGTTTTTTACCGGACAACGAGCGCTCTGACGGCGCTTCCCGTTACTACGCGCTCGGCCGCACCGTGGCGGACCGCTACCTGTTCTTTTCCTTCTGGACCGACGGCAAAACCAACCGCGTGGTGGCCGCCCGCGAAATGTCCGAAGCCGAACAAAAATTCTACGACCGCAAGTACGCGGAATTCCGATGACCTCCGATTTTCCCACTGAAATGACCGCCATCACCCGTTGGACCGACATTCCCGAGTTTGCCGATGAGGCTGCCGAAGCCCGTTATTGGGAAAGCCACGAGCTTGACGGCCGGCTGATGGCGTCGTCGGTGCACGAGGCGGATTCGCGCGAATCCACCACCATCACCCTGCGCTTCGATCCGCGGATGCTTTCGCGCATCAAGCGCATCGCCCGCTCGCGTTTCCTCAACTACCAATCGATGATGAAACAATGGTTGGCCGAGCGTCTGGAAGACGAAATGCGCAAGCTCTGAGCATGCTGCGGCTTCCACGGCGGCCGAATTTCTGGCTCTTCGGGCTGATCGTCTGGTTCGGCGTCCTGTGGGGGCTGTCGTCGTCCGCGCTGCCCGGAATTCCGAGCCCGCCGATTGGCCACTTCGACAAAGTGGCGCATTTCGGTTATTTCTTCGGTGGTGCCATTCTACTCACCGCTTGTCTTTTCTTTAAAAACCCGGGGTCGCCTGCGTGGCGCGTCATCATTCCTGCGGTGGTCATCGGCTTGGCGTTGGTCGGCGCGCTGGATGAATTTCACCAGAGTTTCGTCCCCGGCCGCAGCGGCAATGACCTGGCTGACTGGTTGGCCGACGTGGCGGGAGCTGTCGCCGGCGCGTTCACCTTCAAAGCGATTCATCGGCGGTTGCAGTAAGTTTCATGCGCTGCGGCTTCCACCCGGGCATTTCACCTTCACAACCCGGGCTGGCGAGGCTACCCATACCTCCCATGAGCATGAACCAACTCGACCAATTGAAGCAGTTCACCACCGTCGTCGCCGACACCGGCGATTTCGAGTCGATGAAAATCTATCAGCCGCAGGACGCGACCACCAACCCTTCGTTGATCCTCCAGGCCGCCAACAAGCCGGAATACCGCCACCTCGTCGAAAAGGCGATCGACGAAGTCAAACAATCCGGGCTCGCCGGACCCGCGCTGACCGAGGCGATTCTGGACCGCATTCTGATCCTCTTCGGCATCGAAATCCTGAAAATCGTCCCCGGCCGCGTCTCCACCGAGGTGGATGCCCGGCTGTCGTTCGACACCGCCGCGACCATCGCCAAGGCCCATCATTTGATCGACGCTTACGAGGCGGAAGGCCACTCGCGCGATCGCATCCTGATCAAGATCGCTTCCACTTGGGAAGGCATCAAAGCGGCGGAAGCGCTGGAAAAAGAAGGCATTCATTGCAATCTCACGCTGCTGTTCTCCTTCGCCCAGGCGGTCGCCTGCGCCGAGGCTGGCGTGCAATTGATCTCGCCGTTCGTCGGCCGCATCCTCGATTGGCACAAAGCCGCCACCGGCAAGGATTTCCAAGGCGATGAGGATCCGGGCGTGATTTCCGTCCGCGCGATTTACAACTATTACAAAAAATTTGGCTACAAAACCGAGGTGATGGGCGCGTCATTCCGCAACAAAGGCGAAATCCTCGCACTCGCCGGCTGCGACCTGCTCACCATCAGCCCGGGCCTGCTCGGCGAACTCCAAGCATCCGACGAGCCGATCACCGCCCGCCTCACCGCCGAAGAGGCCGCCGCCAGCAGCCACGAGAAAATCAGCCTCAACGAAAGCGCCTTCCGCTTCGCCCTCAACGAGGACGCCATGGCCACCGAAAAAACCGCCCACGGCATCCGCGCGTTCTCGGCGGACATCGTGAAATTGGAAAAACTCATCGAAGACATGCTCGCCTGACCCCGCCACGGACTCCAACCTTGATACTGACACACCTATCCCGCAGGGTCGGAAAAATCTTCGGTCCCAACGGGACCCTTCATCACAACCCGGCACACAGTGCCGGGTTGGAGAATTTTGCATGGGATTCCGTCCTGTAGGGACGAATCATGCCATAGGCGGCGACGGGAGTTGGAGACGGCTGCTAGGGTCATCGGCATCTCTCCCGCATGAAGCGTCCCTAT
The DNA here is from genome assembly GCA_044374015.1 of Luteolibacter sp. Classification (GTDB taxonomy): domain Bacteria; phylum Verrucomicrobiota; class Verrucomicrobiia; order Verrucomicrobiales; family Akkermansiaceae; genus Luteolibacter. The sequence goes on from JBIPND010000413.1 coordinate 2,244, forward strand.
AGGACGCGCGGATTTCAGGGAATCCCGACCCGGCACTGCGTGCCGGGCTTGGATGATCCGCCCCGTTGGGACGAAGAGCGAGAGATGTGTGTCATGAACAACGATCCGAGCCGTGGTTTTTTGCTGTTCAAAAAAGTTTGAACAAACCCGGCGTTTTTGCTAGCGTGCACCCCATGACGGAACTGGTTGACGGAGATCAATACGAACTGGACGCCTTGGAACTTCAAGTCGTGGCAGTTTTCGTCGATGGTGTGCGCGTCCTCGGGCTGCCCCGGTCGATCGGAGAAATCTACGGCCTGCTCTTCATTTCCCAAACTCCGCTGGCGCTCGACGATCTGGTGCGACGTCTCGGCATCAGCAAAGGCTCCGCCAGCCAGGGTCTGCGCCTGCTCAAAAGCCTCGGCGCGGTCCGCGAAGCCCCGTCCAGCGCCGAACGCCGCACCTACTACGAACCTGCCATCGAGCTGAAACGCCTCGTCGGTGGCTTCATCCGCGAACAAGTCCGCCCCCACCTCGAAAGCGGCAAAACCAAAATCAGCCGTCTCGCGGAAACCGCCCGCGCCATCGACGATCCCGAGCGCCGCAAGTTTCTCGGTGAACGCGTCGAACGCCTCGAAACCTGGGTCCACAGCAGCGGCAAAGTGCTCCCGGTTCTTCAGAAAATTCTCGGCCAATGACCCCCTCTGATCCCTCCCTCCCGGAATGGTTTTGCGTGCGTTGCCAAACCAAACGCGAACACATCGCCGCCGGCCACCTGCGTGAGCTCGAGGACGTCGAGGTGTTTTGCCCGCGCCTCCGCTACCGCAAAGCCACCCGCCGTGGCAAAATCTGGTGGGTCGAACCGCTTTTTCCCGGCTATGTGCTCGCAAAATTCAGCATCCACGAAATGGAGCGCGCAGTCACGTTTTGCCAAGGCGTCCGCGGATTGGTGCGCTTCGGCAGCGGCATTCCGGCAGTGCCGGAATCCTTCGTCCAGTCGCTGATGCAGGAAATCCGCTCCCGCGAGGGTGCCACCGAGGAAGTCTTCACTGTCAGCCCCACCATCGAAATCGGCGATGAAGTCGAAATCGCCCACGGCCCGCTTCAAGGCATGCACGGCACCGTCGTCGCCGTGCCCTCCGCCACCGAACGGGTGAAAATCCTGCTCGAATTCCTCGGCCAACCCCACGCCGTGGACATCGATCTTTTTTCACTCCTCCTGCCACGGCGGCCGATCGTCTGAAAACCCATACTTTTCCTCCGCGATCACGGCATTCATTTTCCCCAACTCTCCGCCCACACTCCCTCAGCCAACCGTCGGTGGCCTTGGGAATCCATCCTCCCGACGCCCCCCGCACCACCACACGAGCCAGCCCACCAGGTTTCTTTCCACCCTCGAAAGATCGACCAAGGGCGGCAGCGTCCGAAACCCACCCGCCCCTCTTTTTGAACCCTGACGCATCCACCGATTTCCTGATCATCGGGGCCGGCTTCTCCGGCCTGGTCATCGCCCAGCAACTCGCCGCCGCCGGTTGGAAATGCGTCGTCGTCGATCGCCGCAGCCATCTCGGCGGAAATGCCCATGACGGCATCAACTCCGCCGGCGTGCTCGTCCACCACTACGGCCCCCATTATTTCCGCAGCAACTCGCAGCGCATCGTCGATTACCTCTCCGCCTTCACCGATTGGCATCAGGTCAGCTACA
>JBIPND010000414.1:0-3924 GCA_044374015.1 Luteolibacter sp.
TTGGTGTAAGTTGCCGACGCGATCAGGAAATTCCCACTGCCGGTTGGTTCACCATCCGGCTTTTCCTCATTGTCCCAGTCGAGAACCGAACCGTCGATTTCGGGCAATGTGAATTTGCAGCGGTCGGCCAATAGTTCTGCCGTGCCGCTTGGAAAAACTTCTATTTCTAATGATATGGCGAGGACACCATTCACTGCCGCATCAAAGACAAACTGGTTTTTTCCGGCACCGTCATCATCCGACTCCGTCACGGGCGAACCTTTCGGCGTCACCCACTCGAATAGCGGAACATGGAGTGTAGCGCTCTTACCTTCTGCTTGGAAAGTGTCATTCGGCCAATCGACAACCGTGGTTACAATGCCATCTGGATCGTCTACGACTAAGCAATTAGCTGACGTGTCGATTTCCAGCGTCCAATCGTAGTTGGAGAATCCATATTCGCGAGTGAACTTTGGTTCAGTACCCACATGCTTGAGCTCCACCAGGTATTTCGCACCCTTCGGTAGATGGAACGTGTCAGTCTGAGGGACGCCGTATTTGCGATTTGTGCGGAAGCGAACGCCACCTGTATCTCCTTCCAATGGTGTAAGCCTCACTTGATACTTCTCCGAGTGGCTACCGCTGTCGTCGCCGAATGTGATGTGTGCCGGAGCGGTGCCGTTGGGAGGTGGCTGGCTGTCGTTTGGGTCATTGGGGTTACTGCCTTGATCGTTCTCGGTCTTGTCGTCCACTTTGTCACCATCGGTATCAGGATCGTTCGGATTTGTGCCAATTCCACTTTCCTCTTCGTTGGTCAGCCCATCGCCGTCGGGATCGGCATCGGGATGTTGGTTGGCGGGGCCTGCCGTGGCGTTATTCAGTTTCGCGTTGAATCCGTGGGCCAATTCCCATGCGTCATTCATGCCGTCCATGTCCGTATCGTGCTGGCGGGGGTTGGTCAGGTAAGTGACAAACTCCACCTGCGTGGTCAACCCGTCCCAGTCTGGATCTCCCGCCCATGGGAATGCCGCCGCATTGTTTGCCACAAATGGATCGAAGCCTTGATCGATGAAGACGAATTCAAGCTGATTTGCCAGTGTGTCACTATCCGCATCCAGCAGGCCATCCGCTGCATCGGTTGGGTCGAAGCTGTTGGCGAGTTCCCAGTCGTCCCACATCCAGTCACCGTCTGTGTCTATCTCCAGCGGGTTGGTGCCGTGGATTAGCACTTCATCCCCATCGGAAAGTGTGTCCTCGTCGGTGTCCCATAAAGTGGGATTCGTTCCATGCGTGTGAATCTCACTGTAGTCGTTCAATCCATCGCTATCGGTATCGGCATTCGCAGGAGATGTCGAGTGAACGAACACTTCATCGTAATCGTTAAGCCCGTCCGAATCCGTATCAGTGAGATGTGGATTGGCTCCATACCAATACTCAAATTCGTTGGTCAGTCCATCGCCATCAGGGTCGCCATTTGCGCCGTTGGCAGGATCGATGCTGCCGTCGTCGTTGGGGTCAAGGAAGTTGGCGATTTCCCAGTCGTCCGACAATCCGTCGCCGTCGGTGTCCCATTCCAACGGATTTGTCTGGTGAATGCTGACCTCGTCCAAATTTGATAATCCGTCGTAATCGAAATCATCCCCGTCAGGGTCAGTGGTCGGTTCGTCGCTAAACCACAAGCGGAAGAAACCCTTGTCCGCCGTGCCATCCACCTCGTAGCTGATGTCCTCGTCATTGCCGCTCTCGATGATCGGAGCCCAAGTCCATTTTCTCAGGTGGTCGTTTGGATCGGATACTTGGATGAAATACGTTCTTCCGGCGTGACCATACCATCGCAGGAACTTGTCGCTACCCACGGACACCACCTCGGAGTTTTGCCCGTCTGCGAAAGCTGGAGAAGCAACCAGCCAGGACGCTGCAAGAATTGCCGCGAAGAGTCCCGCTCTCATCGGGTGCCCCCTTCATTCTTGAGGTAGCGGCTGCCACGATGCGGCTTGAGCCAGAAGGTGTGATTCTCGGGCTTAGGTGGATTGGCCGCGTGCCAAGCTGCTGCTTCCGCTTGGTATGCTTCCCGAGCCTTTTGGATGAGAATGAGTCGTTCCTTGTGACGAAGGTAGTAATCGCGAAGGATTGTTAGGGCTTTGTTTGCGGTAGGATCTTCCGCGTTCCCCTTGGTGATGACGAAAGCGTCAGCCGGTAAATCAGGATGGTCTGGAATTTTGAACTCCCGCCCGAAGCGGAGACCGACACCGGTATTAATGTTAGACGAAAACAGGCAGAAGGTGCTGAATTGATTGTCGATCTCGACATGCGGGATCGGAGACAACAGCGTCCAATCCCAGGCGCACCACGCTTCATAGGATTCACGGGTTTTCGGGTTCCACCAAGTGACGTGGCTGAGACTGTGATCGTAAACCGTAGCACCAAAAGACATGAGGTAATGGGGCTCGCCAACGGGGCCAGGAACAAAGGGCTTTGGTTCGGGTGGCGGGGGAATGTCAGGCAAAGTTGAAGCATCACTGCGCAACACCGTGATTTGGTGGGTCGGAAACTTGCGGGCAGTTGATGCTTCTATCACCATCGCCGGAACTTTCTTCGGCGGAGGCGGTGGAATGAATTTGCTACTCGGAATCGGCAGTAATTCATCCATCAATGGCGCTTGCTCTTCCTGCGCGGCAGCGAACTGAACAATTACAGCCGCGAAAATAACGGCCCGCGCCACTGGGTTCATCAGCTGTATCTGTCCACGCTTTGGCTGGGCCAAGTCGGATGGAGCTTCTGGTGGCGGCTTCATATTTTGGAGTGTTAGAATACCAGTTTGGGCGACTACGCAACGCGAGTTTTGCTGGGGAGTCAGTCATATTCCACCTCGATTGAATTACCAAGCTCGAAAAGCAAGAAATGCGGAACTCTTCAACACCCTCGCAAACTACGTGGCGATTTGGTGGTTCGACTGATTGATTCGTGCTCGGAAAAGTGACAAAACGACCGTTTAAAGTGCTGCAAGTGACTGACTATGAGGAGGAAATCTATTTACGAGAGCGTGCCAGTCCTTGGGTCTCCCCACCCCCATCCAAATCCTGTAAAAGGTGCCTTTTTCAGCTTTACACTTTTTTCACGCCCGGACCGGCTAGATCTGGAACGGGTGAAGCGGCTGAAACCCTAGTAGAACCCCACTTTTCCGCGTGTCCGCCAGCGTTTCTTGGACGTCGGCTGGGTGTAAAGCAGAGTGTAAAACCACCGGCTTTTTGCCCGTTTTCGAGGAAGCGTGGTCGATCATGTCCATGACGGAGTGGTTCACGCCCGTCCCCACGTTGAAGGCTTCGAATCCGCCTCCCTGGAACCCGATGGCGAGGTGGATGGCCCGCACGACGTCGGACACGTGGGTCAGATCCCTCCGCTGGCAGCCTTCACCGAGGACTTTGACCGGCCGGTCCTGCTCAATCGCCCGCTGGAAGGACTCAAGTGCCAGATCTGGGCGCTGGCCTGGTCCCCAGACCGAGAAGAACCGCCGGGCGCGGACCTGGAGACCGTGCTGGCGGGAGTAGAGGCGACACCAGTGCTCGGCGTGGAGCTTGGTCAGAGCGTAGGGGCTGCATGGGTCGGTGGGACCGTCCTCGGCGAAGGGCAGCGGTGAATCCGGCCCATAGACACTGGAGGACGAGGCGAGGACGAAGGTGGGGATGTGCATGCGGCGGCAGAAGTCCAGCAGGCGGAGCGTGCCGATCACGTTGGTCATTTCGTAATCGAGCTTGCGGTCGATGGAGGGCCGGACTCGGGTAAGTGCGGCCAGATGGACCACGGCATCGAAGCAGAGGTTTGGGAACATACCCTGGCGGATGTCGCATTGCTCGAATCTCACTCCATCCGGCAGTGGCTCCTTGGGCGGCAGGTAGTCGAGGGCGGTGATTTTGTGACCCGCCTCGTGAAGGTGGCGGACGGTGT
>JBIPND010000415.1:0-3922 GCA_044374015.1 Luteolibacter sp.
TGCAACTTGCGGGATGGGACCTGAGCCGCGGCGGCCTGTCGAAAATCGAAGCCTGCCTGCGCCGGGTCAACGACGCCGAGCTCTGGATCCTCGCAACGACGCTTGCCTGCCCTCTTGCCGACCTGTTCCCGTCCAAGCCCAAGGGCATGACGACGGTGCTGCGCCAGGGAAGGGGATGATCGACAATTCTTGCTGTGCCCTTTGCCCTTCGTGTGGTTTCACTGACGCAGATAGAATTGGTGATTTGAGGCCGATTGGCTCAAGGGCACTCCGATTTCTCAGTGCTCTCAGTGAAATTCCGCAAGGTTTCGGGAGAGAAACTTTGCCTCAGCCCGAATTCCGACAGAATTTCCGACGCTTCCATCCCGCGCGGCGGCGGCTCCACGGCGAACCGTCCCGGTTCCGGCTCGATGGCCAGCCCCGCGTCAACCGCCCGGGTCAGCGACCGGAGGCAGCTCGCTTTGTTGACGCCCCTCAGTCGGCGTTGGAACTGGCGGGGCGTCGCGGGTATCGGCCCCAGAAAGCGGAAGACCTGGAGGTCCTGTCCGGTAAACTCACCCTCAGGGTCTGATGGGTGCGCGTGGCGGAAATGGTAGAGGTGCTGGCCGACCACCCACGAGGCGATGCGGCACCCTAACCATGCCGACTGGTTGAACGCTAGCTCCGGAGACTCGGAGGGTAGGGTCGGACAGCTAAGGGCGGCGAGGATCGCGGACAGATGCCAGGCGAGGAAGACGTCAGGGAGGGCCGCCCCGCGATCTGCCACGGGCAGCGCATTGAGCTGTGCCTGGGTTTCCTCGACCTGCCGGTTCAGGAGGGCCACGGCCTCGGCGGGCGGCGTGAACTTGAATTTGATTTTCCCGGAGCGGACGACCTCCAGACGTTGGAGTATGTTGTTAGCCAGCAATCCTGAGGGGACTTCGGTCTCCGGACAGAAGTGGCTCATGGCGCATTCGATGCGGTAGCCCAGCAGCGAGAAATGGTGCTTGCCGGTCTCCCGGCAGACGTCCTTCACCTCACAGTCCCGCATCCATGCGATGAGGTTCGATGGCGGCCCTTTCGCACCTTCCAGCATCGCCCATAGCCCCCCGGGTTTCTCACGGGACCGCAGGATGCGCCGCAGTTCTGCCGCACCGGCCGCAGCCAGGGTGAACGTGCGGACATCTCTTTTTTGCTGAACCGGCGGCTGGCGTCCGTTGACCCGGTGGAGATGGCGGAACATCATTCGGTCCTTTGCCATGGCGAGGGCGAAATCGATCAGCCGCGTGGGCATCTCCAAATCGGTACCAAGCGCCTGGATAACGCGGCGTTGTCGGCGCAACGCTGCGATGGCGTGAGGGCTCTTCCTGTTCAAAAGGCGCACCTTGCTGGCCTCTTCCTGGCGCTGCGCGAGGCGGGTCCACTCGTCACCGATCCACAGGGGGAGGTGGGTGTCAGGCGAACGGAACACGACCGAGAATTTTGCCGCCAGCAGTTTGGACCTTGCGGGATTGGAATGCACCAGATCCCCGGCCAGCGCCGAGCCCAGCGCGAGCGTATGGAGCAGAACCGCCTCAAGGGGGACGCCGTGGGTTCGGGCTGTGGAATCGGCCGCCCCGACGAGGCTGCGCAGGATGGGTGAAATTTCCATGGGTTCAGTCGATGTCGATCAGGTTCTGAAGCGAGAGGCGGTGGAGGGGCTCCGAGCCCAAGTGCAGGAGGTTGTTTTCATCCTGCTTGATGATCTTCATCTCGATGAGGACCCGAATGACCGGCGCGTGAATGCTGAGCGACTGCTGGTCGAATCCACGGAGAAGTTCCCAGCGTGGGCTCGGGCCGGTCTTGGCGAGTCGGGCGTGCCACTTCTTGGCGTTCCGCATACGGGTTTCCCCAAGCGCTGCTTGGTCGTGTTTGAGAAAAAGAGTCCGCGCGTCCTCCACCATCCGGCGGGCCGAGGTGAAGGCCGTTTCGAGCACGTAGGCGTCGCGGTCGTCGCGGCCCGAGAGCCACAGCAGGGCCCAGGCCATCGTCGCCGGGAGTGACGCGGCGGAGGCGATCCGGAGATCCTCCGGCAACCCTTGCAACTCGCGGAGAAAAAGCCGCTGTTTGGAGGCGAAGTCGAGGATCGCAGCATCGGAGTGAAACTCGGTGATGACGGCAGAGTACACCCGCCGCGCGGCAAGTGCATGGTATGCCTTTTGCTTGAACTGCTTGATGAAATGTGCGGCCCGATATTCATCGACTTCGGCAAGCCCTGCGTCAGGCGACGAGGCCACGGGAATGGCCTGTGACAGGAATGGGCGTTGGTGGCTGATCAGCCAGTCGAACTGGTCCGGAGGGAAGAGCAGGATGCCCTTGAGGCCAACCGAATCAGGTGTGATCTTATAGCGCTTGCCGGACGGAGCGGGCGACGCCTGGGTGCCGGCGAAGCCGCGGAGGTATTCGTCGAGGCGCAGCTTGCGTTTTGACGCGTCCCGGGGGAGTGACTCAATCGCGCCGGCGAGAAGCCCCTGGCCGAAGTGAAAGTTGGACAGCAGCTTCACCAGTGACTGCGGCGGCCGCCCCGACAAGATAAAGCGGGCTCTGGCCAGCGCTTCGTAGCGGATAAGCTGGTCGCTGACGCCCGTGTCGGCATCCAGCCGTGCAAGTGAACTGGAGTCCGCGAAGTGCGAGTCCAGCGGTCCCGGCTCGCCTAACTTGACCAAATCTTTCGCCGAGCGTCTGCGTCCGGATTCAAACATCACAGCATCCACTTCCTCGCTGGTTAATTCACGGGTCTTGGCGATCGTCGCTTCCTCAACAGCCAGTAGGAACCCGACCGCGGATTGGATCGCCATCCGCAGGAGATGGTCGTCCTCGCGGCCAGTCATGTTGACACCGGGAAAAGCGCATGGAGCCTTCACAGGCAGACGCGCCAACGGTCCGGCAATACCTGCGAGGATGCCGGATGCAAGGGCGAGGGCCGTATGAGTTTCAAGCCCGCACGACGCGGCCCAGCTTGCAAGGCCCAGCGGATCGCCGGATGAATCCGCGGCGGGGACATCGTGTTGGGAAGGGGCTTCCGATTGGAAGGGGTTCATTAAGGGCGGAAGTGGGTATGGTGTGCTCACGTGATCATACTAGCAAAACTGGAAATCAGACCCGGTGGTCAGCTGACGAGGAAAATCGATCGGCTACCGCCAGTCAGAGCCGCTGGTTCGTCTAGCCGGGGAGGCGTTTGGACCAGTAAACCGCTAACAGGGTCGCAAGCGGAAAATTCACGATTTTCCGACAGCAAGCCGGCCTCTCCACTTGAGTGCTCAAGGGTAGCGCCCTCATGAAGCAGTTCCCCCGCCTGCGCCTGCGCTTTGCGTTGCTGAGCCTGGCTGCCCCTTGCCCGGGGACTGGACTTGAACTCCCTCCACCCCAGAATCAGAGGGGCGTAGGTCACCGCGAGATCCAAGGTCACTCCCCCCATGTTCTCCACATGAGTTTGGAAAGACTCCAAGACGACGGTTCCTTTGGCCTGGTCGGCCCCGAGCAGGCGGCAGGCTTCTTCCTGAGGCCATCCCTTTCCTCCGCGTTGGAAACGCTCCGCGAAAATGGTGGAAGCCCGCAGCAGCGCTTCCTCAAGGTATTCCCGCCGTTTTGCGGGCTCATCTTTCGGCAATAAATTCAAGAGGAACAGGTCGATCGGAACGGTTTCCTTCTCGGAGAACAACAGCTTCACCAGCGCCGCCCTCCGCTTCTTCATCAGGCCTTCGAGATAGATCAAGCGCCAGCTCTCCTCCCACAGGGCATGCGCGTCAAGTTAAGCGTAAAAATCCCATGTTTCCGCGAAATTCGGGCGCTTTTTGCGTTTGTCGTAACAACAATATCTGGCCAGGGCCTTTTCCAGGGCGCGGGTTTGCGTGGCATCACCCGCCTCGGAACAAACCACCCGTTTCAGTCTGGCCATGCTCGC
>JBIPND010000416.1:0-3913 GCA_044374015.1 Luteolibacter sp.
TCCGCGCCTTCGCCGGCGGCGGCGTTTTCAAGCCCGCCATCCTCGCCGCCACCGCCGTCACCGCCGGATCCGACAACGGATGGCTCATCGCCGGATAGATCTGGCTCGCGTAAAGCTCGTGAATGGGGTCGTTCATGCTGATGACGCAATGCGACGGACTTCCACCCGATCCCAAAACATGCGGTCGCGCCAGTCCTGAAACACCTCGTTGTAAGGGTCCAGCCGCGGGCGGGTCGCGACCGCGTCGCCCGCGACGAGGACTTCGTTCATGCCCTCCACCGTTCTCAAACTGCGAACCACCGGAAACGCCCCGCCCAGGATTTTCCGCGTCAGCGACTGCATCGTGCGATGACCGGGCCCAGTGACCAAATTCACCGCCAGCAAACCACCGGGTGCGACCGCCCGGCGCAGGTGGACTAACAATTCCGGATTCCACGCCCGCGGGCGGAAGACATCGGTTTTCCCCGCCAGATAGATATCATCGAAAACCACATCGAAGCGCCGCTGGTTCTGCTCCAGCCACGGATAGGCGTCGGTCGTGTGAACTTCGATGTTCAGCCGGTCGAGCTCCATGTGCTCGCGTGCCAGGCCGACGATTTCCGGGTCGATATCAATCGCCGTCAGCTCACAATCCGGCAGCAAATGGCGCAAAATCCGGTAAGCCGTCCCGCCCGCCAAGCCGAGCATCAGGACCGAGCGCGGCGGACCGTCCTGCCGCAGCAACGCCGCGGCGGCGATCAAATCCCACGCCAGTCCGGTCAGAAAGCGCCGCTGGTGGAACGACGCATGAATCGCCCCCGCCACCCGGAACTCCGTCGCCAAATCCGATTTCCAGATTTCCAGCGATTGAAAGCGGGTGTGGACAATCTCCGTGCGGCGCATCTGCCGGAAAGGCTGCCGTTTCGCGGCAATCGGGTCAAGGCGCGTTGCGGTCGCCGCCTTGTGGCCGGTTTTGGCCCCACCTGGCCGGTTTTGGGACGCAGAATTCCTTTTGTTGTCCGGAATTTCAGGCAACTTCCATTCGTTCTCAGAGTGCTTCGGCCTCTCAGAGCGGTTGCCTCGAAAACTAGCCGACACATATCAGACCGCATTGATTTCCAGGGGGGCGTCAATCGATCCAAGGCAAAGCCAAGAGGCCCGAAAGAAAGCGCGCGTTGAAAACTCCGGGGGGACTTCCAACGCGCGCTTTTCTTTTCTTCGTTGGGGGTTGCCGGGAAATTTCAGATCAGGGCGAGTTCGCGTAGCAAATCCGCAGCGCGTTGATCGGCACAGGTGAAGGCCAGGGTTTTCGCCAGTGCCGTGCCGGCGGCAGCCGTGTCACCGAGGCCATGATGGGCAAGCGCTGACAACAAATGATTCTCCGCATCGCGGCGGGCTTGCAGGTCTTCATCAAACACGAGCAGGTTCGGCAACGAGGTGGCGAAGTAGTCGATCTTCGCGGTTTCCTTCAGCTTGGTTTCAGCGAATGCCTTGAGATCCGCGAAAACGGCGCGCGCAGCGTCCTCACGACCCAGCTCCCGCAAGGAAAGCCCGCGGAAATAACTCAACGGGCTGTGCGCGGTGACGGCCATGTCCGAGAAATCCCCCGCCTCGTTCGCCGACAGCGTGAAAGAGTTTCGCGCCTCGTCTTCACGACCGAGAGCCTTGAGCGCTTCGCCGATCCAGTAGTTCACATCCGCCTTCGCCTGAAGAAGATGATAGGCTTCTCCCAGGCTTTCCGGCGTGTCCATGGCACCGGTGAAATGCGCAAGCGCGCCCGCCGCATCGCCGGCCTCCAAGGCCATGCAACCTAGCAGCAAATGCGCGGTGGTGAATTGCCGGAGCACGCTCCCTTCCCCGCCTTCCCATGGATGGAAACGACGCGACGTCAGGATTTCCAGCGCCCTTTCCGAATCACCAGTTAGATTACACAAAGTCGCCAGAGCCACCGTGCAATCATCGCGCTGCAAGACCCGCTCCATGCGCTCATCCAGAAACGCAAGACGCTCGGTCAGCGGATCATTCAGCTTCGAGCGGAGTTGATCATATTCAGAGACCAGCCGCGGGTCGCGGGCATCCAGGTCCAGCGCGCGCAGATAGAAATTCCGCGCGGCCTCGCCATCGCGTTGCAGGTTCCATGTCGCGATGCCGAGGTTGCGGAACACCGTGGCGAACGACGCGCCAGCCTCAACGGCCCGCTGCCAGACGGTGATGGCATCCTGATGGCGCTTCTGATCGTAGTAATAATTTCCCAATCCATAAGCCGCCACCGGATCCTCGCCTGATTGTTGCAGCGCCCATTCCAGCACGATCTGCTCGTGGCAACGCGACGGGAAAAAGTAGTCCGGCGATTGCGCGCGGGCTTTGGCCAGCAGCTTGGCATCCCTCTTCAACCAAGCGAGCGAATAGAGGCACATCGCGCTGCGCGAAGAGGGATTCGGCACCGCGCAGTCCGCCACCGGCTGCGCGAGATGCCTTTCCAACAGCTTGGCCGCGTCTGCGTGGAAGCCGGCGTCGGCGTAGTCGAAAACCAGATCCAGCAACGTCTGCGCGTCGTTGCGGCAGACTTTCAGATAGTCCTGCTTGGAAACCAAACCGCATGACGTGCCCTCGTAACGCGCCCAGTGATCGAGCTGATCCATGGCCAGAACATCGGCTAACAATTCCCCCGCCGCGTCCGGATCTTCCGAGTGGCGCGCGACCACCGCCTGCAGGACCATCGCCTTGGTGTGGTCGCCATTCGTCGCCAGCGATTCGTCGAGATGGCGCAGCGCGGTGTCGAAATCCAACTTCCGGCAATCGAGGCAACCAAGTTGATAAAACGCGGCCGACCGCCACGCCTGATTCCAGGTGGCTTTGTAAAACAGCGGATAGGCCGCCTGGAACTCGCCCTTGAACACCAGCGTGACACCAAGAAAATAATGCGCCTCGCCGGTTTCCGGATTCGGGTGGCGGCGGGTCAAGCGGGCGATGGCCTTTTGGAAATGTGCTTCGGCGGCATCCAAACGGCCTTGTTTCAACGCGCGCCGGCCCATGCCGATATTGCAACGCGCATCGCCCGGATCGCGGCTCAGGGCCTCGTTCCAATACAATTCGGGCGAAAGTGTGGCATGGCGGTATTGATCGAGATGCTCGCCGGTGAAGTATAACTCATCGGACGAAACGATCTCGGCGGGTGCCGGTGGCTCTGTTGCCACTTCACGGTTTTGGGTGATACGGCTTTCATCGACCGGGCGATAAGTGAGAAGGCATTCGCCATCTTCATCGAACAGCGCGGCGAGCAGTTCCGATGGATGTTCGCCGGTGAATTTCAGCCCGCTGTGTTTCCAACATTTCCCGGGTTTCAGGGAGAAGGTCTTTTCCACCAACACCTCCACGCCCCGTGTCACCACGAGTCGCGCATTCGACACGGATTCGGAAACACAGACGCCGAGATCAATCACCCGATCCTCTCCCACCACCATCCGCAGCGCGGCTTTTTCCGTCGCCTGTTGGACCGGGCCGATGCCTTGGATCGGCCACCAGAATTGTGAGAAGGTTTTGGTTTCGTAGGGTGCGAGATACGAGAAATCCGGCTGGTTGTCGGTGTAAACGCCGGCCATCAACTCGATGTAAGGGCCGTTGGTGTCCGTCAACTCGCGGTCCCATGCATGGCCGAATGCATGATCGCCCCAGGTCCATTGTTTCTTGCCCGGCGCGATGTGGCGGTCCGCGACATGCACGAATCCCCCGCCCGCCTTGAAATCGTATCCACCGAAGAAATCAAACTGCGTCTGGCAGACCATATAACTCGTCGGCACCGGGATGTTCTTATACCAACTGAGATCGTTCGCAGCGGGACGATTCTGATAGTCCACGCCGTAATAGGGATTCATCGCCTCTGGAAACGACGACATCGCCCGCACCGCATGGTCCGCGACATAGCGCACGTCCG
>JBIPND010000747.1:0-3910 GCA_044374015.1 Luteolibacter sp.
CCTCTTCGGAGGAAACATAGAGGCGCTCTCTGAGAGACGCTGAGCCATAGCCACACTCAAAGACTAGCCGGTTGATCAGGAGATGGGCAAGGGTGTGAAGCAGGACGAATCGCGGCTCGATCACGCGATCCTCCCAGTTATATCGGAGCACGCATGCATCATGATTCTGCTGCAAGGCCGCAAGGTGGTCCTTCACCGCGGAACGCCCTTCCCACGCCTTCATCTTCTCCTCGCTGAATCTGAGAAAGATGCCTTCGCCGCGGACTACTGCCGCTGGCAGCCATCTGTTTTTCAAATCCTTTGGATACTCCCGCCAAAGTAGATGCACCGGAGTTGGCGCTCCCAATGGCGGCCTCCCCATCAACCGAGAGAACCCCGCGAAGACTCGTGTTTCCCGGAGCTTCTCGATGGCCACGATCCGGTCAATCCATCCATCCAGCTCTTGTGGTAAAATTTCGGTATCCAGTGATCTCAGCACAAGCTCACCTTCCCGGTCTGTTTCGCCGAGGAAAGCCTCGAACTCGTCCCGTTTGATTTGCTCTTCCTGTTCTCCGCGCGATCCCTGTGGCGGCCCGGATAATGCTCCTGCATCCGATGGGGGGGCTTCAACGTGTCCGAGTAGGGCGGACTCTATCTCGCTGTCACTATATTCACCCAATCGCTTGTCTCCGTTGTTCATATCCCACCTCCGGAGCTTTTTGACGATGTCCTCAATATCGTCGTCAGCTCGGCGGCACATGGCGATCCGGTTCCGGAAGTCTGTCTCATCAAGAATCGTCAACAACCGGGAAGCGGATGGCCGATAGCGGGGAGGAATAAAGATGGCGCTTCTAACGTCGGCATAGTGGACGTTGGTAGCATTGATAAGGACAGCCCTCAGGGGCCTGGAGCACCCTTCGTGTATAACGGTCCCCTGCCACGGCTTGCAACCTTGACAGTTGAATTCGGCTGAACCATCCGAAGGTCGAGATTCCCCGGGCTTTGAAAGAAGATCCCTGGTCAGGCCGCTCCATCCTTTGTCACCGGAGTTCTTAGGAAACTCACCACTCATAACTCCAGCCAAGGGGCGCGATATATTACATTGCTCACATTTGATCCTGATGGATTCAAGCGATCCAGATCCTTCCGCCGTATAGAGAAGCTTGTTAGCGCATGAACTAAACGGACCGACACCACGATGAACCCATTCTAGCCAGGGAAAGTCTTGAAGGTGCCCGTGGTCACATACAGCAGCGAAACTGACCTGGCGGAGACGTGATTTTTTGCATTCGGGCTTATCGCAAGTGAGGTGGCCAGCTTGGCTCAGTTTCGATTCCTTCATCCTTTGGCACCGAGGACAAACATACCAGGTGGGGAAACGGAAAACCGGGGTTACCAACTCTGGATCATTGGTATCTCCCCGATTTTCGGGCCCAGGTGCCACTCGAAAATGAGAGACCCCTAAGGGAATTTCAAGGCGCGGTTCGCGCACAACCAGGGGACCTTTGCTAATTTCCTGCGAGTCGACAGAATTTCCATTTCGGTCCTTGAACCATTCATCAAGGCCGCCGGTAACGACAGCCACTCCTCCTTCGAGGACGTGGAGCGCGCCGGGACCGAAAGGGGCAACAAGCTGGGAGCGGCGGATGGGGTTTAGTCTCATGAGATTTATCTTGGTGTGGTTTATTAGTCGGGTTCCACAGTTAAAGCATGGGGAATATGCAGTTTGCACTCAGCATCAACGCCGCGGAGGGAGTTGGGTGTTTCCCAGGTCAATCCCTCCCAGGCGGGTGGACAAGGACTCCCATACGGTCGTAGGAGAGGTTGATCGCCGCTGTCTTTCTTTGGAAAATACTCGTGCCACTTTAGAGGATGGAAGCGTTTCCATTCCCGGATTCTTTTTTCATAACAGTCTGCCAAATCCGCCAGCATCCGGTTACGTGCGTCCGGGTCGTCCGCTAGAATGTCAATGCGTCTTTCCAGCAGAACTTTGGCCGTCTCCGTGGCAGCCTGTAGCGCGGTACCCACAAACGGCCAAGGATTCGACAGGTCATCGATTGGCAACGTCTGCCTTACTACGGCAACTATCACTGCATGCAACGCCCTATCAAGCACCGGGATCGTGAACGGAGTCACACTAGCCGGTTCGACTTGGGCATATAATCGGCTATGATAGGCTTGGAAATGTTCGTAATGGGAGCGGTCGCGAGCCTTCGTGGATCCGTAATTCACCAAAATTAATCCTGGCAGATTCCGTCCGACACGACCCGTTGCCTGGATATACTGGGCGGTTGTTTTTGGTTGACCTGCAACAGCCATAAGACCTAGTCGATCCACATCTACACCAACTTCAATGATATTTGACGCAAGGCAAGCATCCACAGGCCATTGGCCTTTCGCGGGCTTGAATTTGTAAGACCTTGAGAGCGCTTCCAATGCTCTTGGTACTTCACTATTGGCAAGGCGCCCAGTGAGTTCCAATGAAGGGCCGATGAACCGCATATGTTGACCTGGATACCAACGCCGTTGAACATCCTTCATCCGCTCGGGAATATCGGACCCAAACAGTGTCAGGTTGGCGCCCAATTCTCTCAAGCTGTTATAAAAAACCAAGAGTGACCACCATGGATCACGCTCTTCCTCGGCAGCAAAACCGTAGGCTGCGGAAAGTGACGCAGAATACATCCGAACACTCGCAGTCAGTGCCGAGGAGTAATTGATAGGAAGAAATCCAACGTAGCGTCGACCGGGTTTGCGGATGCCTTCTTCGTCGCGGTCGTATTTCGCGAAGAAGGAATCAGCAGCGTCCAGCCCGGGCGCCGGAAAGATACTGGTCCGCTTTCTTGCGTAGAGGTCTCTAATCTGACGATCCGAAGCACGGGTGGTCGCTGTCGCTGCAATCAACTTGGGTTTCACCGGATGCTTCGGATTCCGATGGTCGGTGGAGAGTTCATCAATCAGGGTTTCATAGAGTCCCACCATGCTGCCGAGTGGCCCGGTGATCAGGTGAAGCTCGTCTTGGATGATCAATCCAGGGGGGGAGACCGCCCGATTGCCATCCTTTCCAATGCCGAAAAGACTACGGCATTCAGGCCGCCAGGCCAGGGAGGCGAATTTGTCCACTGTGGCAATCACATAGTCCGGGGGGGCCACATAGATGTTTTCGTCGATTACTTCAACGGGGAGCCGCGACGTAAAACTGCATTCGCGGTCCGGACAGTGAAGAAAGACCTCCTGGCCAACTTTTTTCACGCCATGAATGTCGTATCCTGCAAACTTGCCGGACTTTTTCTGCGGGCCCATGGCCGCTCCACACCATGGGCATTTGAGCAGAACCATTTTGTAATCTTCCTCACCGTTTTTCTTCGCCCTGGTGAGTGCCGACGCCGCGCTGGAGCGACTATTCGGCGTAGTGTCACCGCCCACCCAGATGCCTATCGTAAATGCGCTGGTTCCAAGCTGGGCTGTAAATTCCCCACGGATGGTATCCATGGCGCATATTAGCGAGGATGCCCGTTGGAATTGTTGCGCGGTAAGCAAGCGCAGGGTGTAGCGCATCAGAACTTCAGTTCCAATATCGTCCGGATTTCTCAAGCGCCTCATAAAAAGGGAGAACGCCGCGCAGCCCAAATAAGCTTCAGTTTTACCGCCGCCGGTAGGAAACCAGATCAGGTCGACGATCTCGCGATTGCTATCCCTAGGATCCGCGAGTGCGGGGAGATTCATCAAGAGAAAGGCGATCTGGAAGGGACGCCAAGCGCGATTTTTCGCATCATCGGAGGTCAGGTTCGGTGGTGCATACGGTGGATCAAAGGTAACTCGGTGCTCTTTTTCTTCGAAACACTGTAACCGAGTTGGCGCCCGGGACGCGAGAGCCTGCATTAGCATGGCCTTGTTCGTCAGCCTGAACGCGAGAGCAACATCCGAATTG
>JBIPND010000417.1:0-3903 GCA_044374015.1 Luteolibacter sp.
CGCCGAATTTACCTCCACGGGCACACCAGGCGTCTTCGGAGTGTTGTGCCCCCTCGACGCGTCGAGAAACCCAGGCCCCGCGCTGGACAAGCCCAGACCCGCACGTCATAAAACAATCCATCAACCCACCGCTCGCCAATCATGATCGAAGTTCCACCTGCGCGCATTCCTGAGGAGCCCGGTGCGGTAATTCCGCACGCCGGGATCTGCGAGGGGGGCGTCGGGCAACCGACGTCTCTACCTTGATCGCCAAGAAATGAAGACTTTCCCGATCACGGTCTCCGCGCTCGCACTACTGTCCGGCATCCTCGCTCAAGGAAGCTTCCGACACGCGATTGTCGTAATGAGCACGTTGCTCTTCATCGGAGTCCCATTGACACTATTTTTGGTTCTCTGGCTCATGATCGGCTTGAAGCGCAGCGGTGGAATACCGTCTGGATGGCGGAAGACCTCGACCATCTCAGCGATGATTGGCGGAGGCCTAATCCTATCTTTCGGGACGGGTTCGCTGATTCATCACTGGGAGATTCGCAAGGTGAGGCAGTTCGTTGAAGCGACTGTTCCTTCCCTCGACGAATATTATCACAAGAACGGCACCTATCCATCGGCACTAGAGGAGCTGGGTATTTCATCGGTACCGAGGGTTCTCCGCGAGTCCAGCGGCTACTCCTCAACCAAGAATACATTCAGATTCGAGTATTGGGATGCGGCAGGGATGATGGATGGCTATGGATTTGACAGCTCAACACGTGAATGGATCTACTTCGACTGATAAAATAAGGCTAACAAGACAAGACACCGTAACCGCCTCTAGTCGCCATGTTGACAAGATCCAGCGTAACTACGATCACCTCGAATTCCTCAAGTTTTCAGACGGGAAGGCTTATTACCTCATCACGTCCCGGTAATATCAGAGAAGCCGACTCGGGTCCCCGGGAGTGGTTAGCTCCCGGGGACCACACCACCCTGCGTACGGCTCCGTACAGGGTGGTTCCAATCAGCTTGGGGCCTCTGCCCCGTAGTGATAGGAGGAATGAAACAACAATGGAATGTCAGGGGATAGAGAGGCCATAGAATACGAGGTGCTGAGGGGCAGGACTTCTGATTTTCTGCTGGTCAACGGAACGCGGATTTGGCGGCCATGGACATCCGAAGCTGGGCAGAAGACTCCGACTGGTATTTCTGGCCGGTGGCGGACGGATACTCCGACGCTTCATGCCGGGCACTCCAGCCGCTTTGCCGGGTCAGCCCGCGTTTATGGCAGTTGGGTGGACGGCAAAACAATTCAGGTGGCGGCCCCATCGACTTCACCGGCTGGAAGCCCGCCGGCGAAAGTTTCAGCGACGACGACCCTCGTAGCACGAAGCGGCAGCTCCACACCCGCGCGCTCAAGCAAGGCGAAACCCTCCGCCTGCCCACCGGCAACTGGACCGGCGCGGTGCTGGTGTTCGACTGAAAACTTCACCTGCCAGGAAACCTCGAAGTCGGCGTCACCTCCGGGAGCGCCGACGTCCTCGTCGGCACTACGAATGGAAAGCCAGCGAGAAAGCCGGAAACGACACTTCGGCGGCACCTCATTCACATACCAACGAGGACGTTGGCGTTCCCGGCGGCTGGTAATCCCTTGGCTCGGGCAGGCGATCACTAACGGTCCATGATATCGTAGCCCAGTCCGCTATCAGGGGCGCGGCCGTCTGTTGCCGAAGCTTCGATGTCGGCACGCGGGGAAAGCGCCAGCCGGTATTCATCCAGATGGAGGCCGATTTTGCCGACCGGGATCCGCTCGAAGCCGGGCAGGTCCTTCAGCAGCATCGCGTCCTTCCGCAATTCAAAATCCAGCGAGCCCCGGGCCTTGAATCCGGGATCTCCGGGGTAGGTTCGGTTCGCCCCGGTCGCATACTCGGCGGAGACACGGGTTTTGTCTTTGAGGACCTCGCTCCAGACGAAGGGCTTTTCGCAATTCACCGCGACGTTGTGCTCGATCTTCCCCTGATGCGGCAAAATCGTGACGAAATTGAAGCCCACCTTGCAGTCGACTGCGATGTTTCCGGTGCAGTCGAAGGGCTGGCTCTTCCCGTCCTTTGGCATGTCTCCCTTTTTAAACAAAAACCCGGTGCCGCGGGTTCCGGTGCTGCCGAGGGCGACGATGTTGCCGATCACCTTCATGTCCGGGTGGTCATGGTCGAAATAGATGCCATCGCCTAACGGCGAGCTATGGACGAAGTTGTGCCGGAACGTGAGGTTTCCGAAATTTTTCTTTTCATAGTCATAGGAATAGAAGCCACCCATATCATTCGAGACCAGGCAGAAACGGAAGACCTCGTTGAACTCGAACACGCTGTCCATGCTGCCGCAAAGCACGCCGACGTGCGGCGTGTCGTGAATCCGGTTGTGCGCCACATACATCCCCACCGCTGGATGGTGGCCACCGCCGCCGCCGCCGGTGAAACCGCAGTTGATCCCGGCGGCATAGACCGGCTCGATTTCACCAAAGTGGTGGATGTGATTGTTGACCGCCCGGTGCCCGGCCGCCACGCGCGGGCGCGAGACCTCATCGCCGCCGCCGAGCCAGATGCCGCCGGCACCGAGGTGATAGAGATCGTTGCTGCGGGCGACGTGGTTTTTCCCGCCGTCGAGGACGATGCCGTAGCGGTTGACGTTGCGCACCGTGCAGCCGGCCACGAGGTTGCCCTCCCCGCCGGTGACGCGGATGCCGTCGGCAAGGTTGAACTCGACCGTTAGATCGCGGAGCGTCACATGGGACGCGCCGTTGATCCCGATGACCGGGGCGTCCGTGTCAACGAGGATGATTTCCGCAAGTTCGAGCGGAACCGGCGGATAGAAATAGATCTTCTGATCCTTGAAATCGAGGCACCACTCGCCGGGCTGATCCACTTCCTCCAGCAGGTTGATCAGCTGATAGGCCTCGCGGCCGTT
Organism: Luteolibacter sp.; assembly: GCA_044374015.1. Classification (GTDB taxonomy): domain Bacteria; phylum Verrucomicrobiota; class Verrucomicrobiia; order Verrucomicrobiales; family Akkermansiaceae; genus Luteolibacter. The sequence goes on from JBIPND010000417.1 coordinate 2,938, forward strand.
GCCCTTCGGCCGGTTGTACTTGTTGCCGATCCCATGGTTGACCGGCTTGGCAAAGGTCGCGGTCTTCGCCATGTCATCGATGGCGAGCACCCGCAGCGCGGAGTTATCCCACGCCACGCGCCAATAGCCGCGGAACCAGACCCCGCGCTCGAGCTGGTTTTTCCAAAGCGCGTGTTTCCCATGGAATGGGTCGCGATATTCGAAAGTGCCGCCGGTCGAACCGCGGGCGACCTTCTGGAAGGTCGCGGGATTGTTCCAGTCCTTCCCCTGGGGCCCGCCCGCCGTGTGAATCACCGATTTGAAGGTCATCCATCCCTCGTTGGGGAATCGGGAAATCGTCATGCGCTTGCCATTGCAAAAGAGGTCGAGGATGCCGCCCGCATCGGTGAAGATATCCGGATAGGCTTTGGAATGCACGATGCCATTCGCGGTGAGATCGAATGAAACGATCTTTCCATGCAGCTCGCTCGGAATGCGGGACAAGGTCGGCTCGTCCTTGATGGTGTCGAAGTTGGAGGCGCGCAACTTCCGCCCGCCCAACAAGCGGGCAATCTGGCCTTCGAGCGCCCGATAGACCACGGGCTGTTCGGCGGTCCCTGAGTCTTCCGCCGTGAGTTCAAACGGCTTCTCAAAATGATGGTCGCCGCCGGCCAGCCACACCGTCACGGGCTTTTGCTTGGCGGCACGGACCGCGGCTTTCGCCCGCTCCAGGGTGGCGAAGGGATCTTGCGCGGTTCCGCTGTTAGCATCGTTGCCTGCCTGAGAAACATGGATTTCAGTTCCCTCGCTGCAGCTTGTCAGGACCCATCCCGTCGCGACAATCGCGAGGGCCCGAATTAAAAGGGTGTTTTTGTATCTCATGCCAGAAGTGTTCGGCATGGTCCCTGCTCGGCAAGATTTTGCCCGCTCAAAAAATTAAAACAAACACTTGTACTGTTAGATCCGGTGTGATGTCCTTCATCCGTG
>JBIPND010000418.1:0-3900 GCA_044374015.1 Luteolibacter sp.
CCGCGGCGGCGGAGGCCCGAAATCGTCGGCAGCCGCGGGTCGTTCCAGCCGCCAACATGGCCGGCTTGCACGAGTTCCAACAGCTTGCGCTTGCTCATGATGGTGTAGCTGAGATTGAGGCGGGCGAACTCGATCTGGCGGGGCCTGGACGGCACCGGGCAGTTTGCGATGAACCAATCATATAGCGGCCGGTGGTTTTCAAACTCGAGCGTGCACAGCGAGTGGGTGATGCGTTCCAGCGCATCCTCCAGCGGATGCGCGAAGTCATACATCGGATAGATGCACCACGCGTCGCCGGTGTTGTGATGGTGGGCGTGCATGATCCGATAGAGCACCGGGTCGCGCAGGTTCATGTTCGAGGAGGCGAGGTCGATGCGGGCGCGCAGCACGCATTCGCCCTCCTTGAACTCGCCGGCTTTCATCGCGGCGAACAGTTGGAGGTTTTCCTCCACGCTGCGCGAGCGCCCGGGCGTCGGCGTGCCCGGGGTGGTGGTGTTGCCCCGGCTCACGCGCATTTCCTCGGCGGACAGGGTTTCGACGTAGGCCTTGCCCTCGCGGATCAGGTGGATCGCGCAATCGTGGAAAAACGTGAAGTAGTCGCTGGCAAAATACAGGTCATCTCCCCAATCGAAGCCGAGCCATTTGACGTCGGCCTTGATGCTTTCCACATACTCGACTTCCTCCTTCTCCGGATTGGTATCGTCGAACCGCAGATGGCATTTCGCGGCCACCTCCGCATGCTCGCGGGCGATGCCGAAGTTCAGGCAGATCGACTTCGCGTGACCGATGTGCAGGTAGCCGTTAGGCTCCGGCGGAAAGCGGGTGATGACGGTGGTGTGCTTGCCGGCGGCGAGGTCTTCGGCGATGATCTCGCGGATGAAATCGAGCTTGGGAGTGGTGGGATCGGACATTGGGAGAAAGAGAAAGGTCCTATGGGACCTGGTTGTTTAGAGTGCGAGTTCCTTGAGCAACGCCTGATTCAAACGAATCCCCGCCTCGAAGTTATCGACCGGGAAATTTTCGTTAGGCGCGTGCATCGCGGCGTCGGAGAGTGCGAGGCCTAACAACAACGTGTCGGCGCCGAGGATGTCGCGGAAGGTTTGCACGATCGGGATGCTGCCGCCCTCGCGGATCAGCACCGGCTCGGCACCGAAGGCGACGCGCAGCGCCTGCTGGGCGGCGAGGCCGAATTTCGAGTTGGGATCGGCGGCGTAGGGCTTGCCATCATGGCCGACGCGCACTTCGAGCGCGACGCCGGGCGGGCAATGCCTTTCGAGGTGGCTTTGGACTTTTTCGATGATCTCCTTCGGGCTTTGGTCGGGGACGAGGCGGAAGGAGAGTTTCACAAACGCCTCGGCCGGCAGCACGGTTTTCGAGCCCTCGCCCTGATAGCCACCGCCGATGCCGTTGACCTCGGCGGTGGGGCGCGCCCACGTGCGCTCGGCGGACGAATAACCCGGCTCACCAAACAACCCGGGCGAACCGGTGACTGCCAGAAAATCCGCATCGCTCACGCCCGGGATTTTCGCCCACATTTCGCGCTCCCACGGTTCCAGCGGGCGGACGTTGTCGTAGAATCCTTCGATCGCGACCCGGCCGTCGAGCGCATGCAGGCTGGCGACGAGGCGCGCCATCGCCGACGCGGGATTCGCCACGATGCCGCCGAACAACCCCGAATGCAGATCGCCTTTCGGGCCGCGCAGGATCGCTTCGCAGCAGGCGATGCCGCGCAGGCCGTAACCGAGAGTGGGCACGCCGGGCGCGACCATGCCGGTGTCGGAAATGGCCACCACGTCGCAGCGCAGTTCGTCGCAGTGGTGGAGCAGGAAGGAGGCGAGGCTCGGGCTGCCGATTTCCTCCTCGCCCTCAAACAGGAAGATCAGATTGAGCGGCAGTTCGCCTTGTTCGCGCAGGGTCTTTTCCACGCCTAACACGTGTGCCATCATCTGGCCTTTGTTGTCGGTGGCGCCGCGCGCCCAGATCCGGCCGTCGCGGATGACCGGCTCGAACGGATCGCTGGTCCACAGCGCCAGGGGATCCACCGGCTGCACGTCGTAGTGGCCGTAAATCAGCACCGTGCGGCGGCCCGGGACATGCGCGTTTCTCGCCACCACGATCGGATGTTGCGGCGTCTCGTGAAGCTCGGTGGCCAAGCCCATGCAGGTGAGTTTGGCGACCAGCCACTCGGCGCAGGCGCGGACGTCGCCGGCGTGCTGCGAGTCCGTGGAAATGCTGGGGAAGCGGAGAAACGCAAACAGATTTTCAAGTTCGGGGGTCACGCCGTGATGCTTGCCGCCCGATGCCCGATGCCGCAAGGCGATTTCTTGGGAATGTGGCCCCTTTTGCGTGCAATCGCCCACCGCAAGCGGGCTTACTTGAGCGCCTTTTTCGCCTGCTGCACCTTGTCTTTGAAAGCAGCGGTGGCCTTTTTATCGCTTTGCAGCTCCTTGCGGCCCGCCTCGGCGACGATCGTGGAGAGGTCCGGATTGAACACGACAAAAGTGACGGCGGCCCCGGTGGTGAAACGCTGCTTGATGCGCGCCTGCATGGCCGGCGAGAAGCTGCTGGTATCGACTTCGCCGATGGTCTCCGCGCGGGCGAAAACCTTGACCACCCCGGAACCCAGCGCCTTTTCGCCATTTTCCAGAGCCGTGGCGCAGTTCGGGCAGGCGTCGTCCATGCCCTTGACCACCAGCACCACCAGCTTTTTCCCGGCGGCCTTGGTCTGGGCTTCCTGAAGCTCCGCCAGTGGCGTGAACCCGCGCGGCACGTCATCTTTGGCGGACAGCGGCAGAGTCAGCGAAAAGGCCAGGCACAGCAGGGCGGCTATCGGTTTTTGTTTCATGGGGCTCGGTGGTTCCGCAAAAAGGTGAACCATCGCCTGCGAAAGGAAATCCTTAAATCCGCCGTGCGCGCAATCACCTCGGAAACCGACCCGCTTGAAAAACGCCCGGTTTTTCCCGCGTATTCGCCCGCGTCACGACCCCTGTTGTTCATGAAACCCATCGCCCTGCTGTTCGCCCTCGTCCTGCCCGCCGCCGCCACCAATGTGATTTTCATGATGGCGGACGATTTGGGCTACATGGACGTGGAATTCAACAACCCGGACTCGTTTTACGAAACGCCCAATCTCAACGCGCTCGCCAAACAAGGCGTGCGATTCACCGCCGCCTACGCCGCCTGCCCGGTTTGCTCCCCCACCCGCTCATCGATCCTCACCGGCCAATATCCCGCCCGCACGAGGAACACCGATTACTTCGGCGCGCCTAACGAATATCAGGATCTCGCCGCTATCCCGGAGCCCTCTGAATACCCAAAACGAGCTGGCAAACATGCGAACCGCCCGCTGATTCCCGCGCCGTATCACGGCCAACTGGCGGCCTCCCACACCACCCTCGCCGAGGCGTTCAAGGCCCGCGGTTATGCGACGATGCACGCCGGGAAATGGCACCTCGGCCCCAAGGGCTCATGGCCGGAAGACCACGGCTTCGATCTCAACATCGGCGGAACCGAGCGCGGCGGCCCGTATGGCGGAAAGCGCTATTTTTCGCCGTATGGAAATCCAAACTTGCCCGATGGCCCCGACGGCGAGCACCTGCCGGATCGTCTAGCAAGCGAGGTTTCCAAGTTCATCACCACCCACAAGGACAAGCCGTTTTTCATCTATCTGCCGTTCTATTCGGTGCACACACCGCTGATGGGCCGGCCAGATCTGGTGAAAAAATATGAGGCCAAAAAAGCCCGGTTAGGACTCAAGGAAGCCTTCGCCGATGAGCCGCCGCGCAAGAACCGGATCGTCCAGGAACACGCCGTCTATGCCGCGATGGTCGAGGCGATGGATGAAGCGGTCGGCAAAATCGCCAAGACCCTCGAGGATCTCAACCTCACCGACGACACCAT
>JBIPND010000419.1:0-3899 GCA_044374015.1 Luteolibacter sp.
TTTGACGGCGAGGATGGCGGCCTCGGTCATGCGGATGGCGTCCTTGAAGGGGCTGCGGAGCTCGGTTTTGATGCCGAGGCAGTTGTCCACCCAGGCGTGCCAATGGTTGAGGTCGGGGAACTCGGGGAGGCCGGGCATGTCGAGGCCTTTGGTGAGCTTGCCATCGCGCCAGACTTCGAGGAAGCCGCCGGCGGTGAGGGTGAGCACGCCGTTTTCACAGACGACGACAGTCATGTTCTTGTCGGCGAAATTTCCGGGAGGCAGGCCGATGGCGGCGCGGGAAACGGGTTGCGCGGAATCGCTGTAATGGATGGCGAAGGTCTTGCGCGCAAATTTGTCGGATGTCACCGCGTAGGTGATGGTGGAATTGCACGGGTGGGTGTGGAACAGCGGGTTTTCCGCCTTCGGGCAATTGGTTTGCACGGCGATGGGCGAGAGCAGTTCGTCGTAGCCGTAGATGATGACGTCGAGCACGTGGCAGCCCCAATCGCCGAGGCCGTTGCTGCCGTAATCCCACCAGGAACGCCAGACGACGGGAGCCATGCCGGCGCGGTAGGGGGTGGTTTCGGTGCCGCAGAGCCAGAGGTCCCAGTTGAGATTCGACGGGGGCTGGATGGGGGGTTCGATGATGCGGTCGAGATTGAAGTAGGCGCGGTCGTTGGGGGAGTTGACCCAGACGTGGGCCTCGACGGCCTTGCCGAGCACGCCGGAACGCAGGATTTCGACGGCGGCGCGGCGGCCGGGGATAACCATGCGCTGGTTGCCGACCTGGGTGAGGAGGTTGGGTTTGGCGGCGATGGCTTTTTCCATCATCACCAGTTCTTCGAGTTGGTGGACGAGGGGTTTCTGACCATAGACGTGTTTGTCGTGGGCCATCGCGGTGAGCATGATCGGCGCGTGGCTGTGATCCGGAGTGGCGACGATGACGGCGTCGAACTGGTCGCCGAATTTGGAAAAGGCTTCGCGGTAATCGGCGCAGGTGAAGGCGTTGGGGTGCTCGCTGGCGGCTTTGGCGAGGGCGTTGGAATCGACATCGCAAAGGCCGGCGATTTCCACGGACGGATGCGAGGCGACCTGATGGCGGTCTTCCGCGCCGATGGTGCCGACGACGCCGATGCAGAGCACGCGGAGCTTGGAATTGGGAGAAACGGCGGGAGCTTGGCCGAAGGAGCGCGAGGCGGTGGCGAGGCCGATGCCGGCCACACCGGTGGTCCAGAGGAAGCGTCGGCGGTTGAGCGGGTGAGTCATGATGATGGAGCGATACTTTACCCAACTGCCTGTTATTTCAATGCCCCGAATGGGTAGGGACGGTGAGGAAGGGTGGGGGAAGCGGCGCGGGGCGGCTTATTTCATCTTCGACATGGTTTGGAAGATGGAGGTGATCATCAGGTAGGCCATGGTGCCGATGAGGCCGGCCATGATGATGAGTACGATGGGCATGATGAGGGCCATGATGCGCTGGAGGTCCTTGTCGAGTTCCTTGTCGTAGCGCTCGGCGGCGCGGCGGAGGGATTGGTCGATTTTACCGGTTTGCTCGCCGACGGAGATCATGTCGATGAGCAGCGGCGGGAAGGCACCGTTGCGGATGAGGGCTTTGGAAAACGAGCGGCCGTCGCCCACCTGGTCGATGACTTTGTTGAGTTCGGCGCGCAGCGAGCGGTTTTCGGTGGCGTCGCGGGAGAGTTCGAGGGCGCGGAGCAGCGGCAGGCCGTTGCCGACGAGGTTGGCCATGGTTTCGAGAAACTGGACGTAGAAGCGGCTGGTGATGACCGGGCCGACGAGCGGCAGGCGGAGTTTCATGCGGTCCCAGGTGGGTTTGTTGGCGTCGTTGTCTTTCCAAGCTTTGAAAAAGATGAAGGCGGCGAGCAGGGTGAGGATGATGACAAGCCACCATTTGCTGAGAAAATTCGATGCGCCGATGAGGATCGCGGCACCCAAGGGGATTTCGCCGCCGCTGCTTTTGATCAGGGCGGTGAGTTGGGGAATCAGGGTGGTGACGAAAACAATGGAAACGCCGATGCCGGCGACGACCAGGAAGGCCGGGTAAATCATCGCGAGGATCAGGCGGCTCTGGAGTTCGGCGAGGGTTTTGAGGTAGTGGGCCTGGCGCTTGAGGATTTCATCAAGTGCGCCGGAGGCCTCGCCGGCGGCGGCCAGCGAGCAGTAGAGCGCGCCGAAGCTGGGGCTGACTTTTTTGAGGGCGGCGGAGAAATTGACGCCGTCGCGGACGATTTGGCGGATTTTGAAGGAAACGGCCTTGAGGTTGCCGAGTTCCTGGCGGCTTTCCATGGATTTCAGCGCGGGTTCCAACTGGAGACCGGCGCTGAGCATGTCGGAGAGCTCCTCGGTGAAGAGCACGACTTCGGCGCGCTTGAGTTTGATCGGGCCCTCGGGGATCGGGGTTTCTTTGGAATCGGCTTTGTCCTTGGCGTGTTTCGCGTCGTCCGCTTTTGCGTTGGCCTTGGATTTGGCGTTGCCGTTGGTTTTTTTTGCGGAGACGGCGACGGCGGTTTCCTTGAGGTTGACTGGTTGGAGGCCCTTGCGGTCGAGCATCCGGAGCGCTTCCGGGCGATCGGCGGCGTCGAGTTCGCCGGTGGTGACGGAGCCGTTGGTGGCGAGGGCTTTGTAGGCGTAGAGTGGCATGGTGTCGGGGACAGGCGGAACGCTAGTCGGCGTTCATGCTTTTCAGAATTTTACGGGCAAGGTTCTCTTTGATTTCGTTGTGTCTTGGGACGGTTTCAGTGACTCCGGTTTTTGGATTCGTCCAAATCGAGTGGGCGGCACCCTCGCGCTTCAATAGGCAGCCTGCGATTCGGAGTTTGCGCTCGAGGTCACGTCGTTTCATCCGATGAGAAGCGTTTCGCGAATCGCGTCATCCGGGAGGCCTCGGAGAATATCGGCGGTGCGATCCTCCAAAAGTAGCTCGATTGCCTGTTTCAGACTGAGCTTGGTTTCCTCGATGGTCTCACCCTGTCCGTTCGCGCCGGGAACTTCGGGACAAATCGCCCAGTAGCCTCCGGATGGATCGGGTTCGATGATGGCGGTGAGTTCGGCTTTCATAAGCGGGAGTTTAGTGGGTGAAATGAAAATCAAAACACCTATTCTCCGCCGCCGATGTCGGAGGAGGTGACGGAGATGACTTCTTCGATGGTGGTGTCGCCCTTCATCACCTTGTGCCAGCCGTATTCGCGCATCGGGATGTAGCCGTCGCGCACGGCCTGGGCGCGGAGTTCGACGGATTGGGCGCGGTGGGCGACGAGTTCCTGCATCGGTTGGGTGATGAGGATGATTTCGTAAATCGCGAGGCGTCCGGAGAAACCGGTCATGCGGCAACGGTCGCAGCCTTTCGGTGAGTAGATCTGGCCGGTGAGCTGGCTGGGAATGCCGAGTTCGCGGCGGTCCGGTTCGCTGACCTCGCGCGGGATTTTGCAATGTGGGCAAAGTTTACGCACCAGCCGCTGGGCCAGGAAAGCGCGGACAGCGGCGGAAACCAGGAACGGCTCGACGCCCATGTCGACGAGGCGGCTGATGCCGCCCATCGCGTCGTTGGTGTGGAGGGTGGAGAAGACCAAGTGGCCGGTGAGCGAGGCGCGGATGGCGATTTCCGCGGTCTCAAGGTCGCGGATTTCCCCGATCATCACGATGTTCGGGTCGGCGCGGAGGATCGAGCGCAGGGCGGTGGCGAAGGTCAGGCCGATCTCGTTTTTCACGGCGATCTGCATCACGCCGACGAGTTTGTTTTCCACCGGGTCCTCGACGGTGACGATGCGCCGCTCGGGGTGGTTCACCTCGGTGAGGAACGAATAAAGGCTGGTGGATTTGCCGGATCCGGTGGGGCCGGTGATGAGGATGATGCCGTTGGGCAGGTGCAGCAGGGTTTCGATCTTTTTCTGGACGAA
>JBIPND010000420.1:0-3892 GCA_044374015.1 Luteolibacter sp.
GACACCGTTTCGTTGATCCGGGGCGAAACGGAAAATTATGTAGGATTCGTTTCGAGGATTCACGTCACGCGACGAAAAGTTCTCGCCGACGTAGGGGTAGTCCTTGTCCTCGCCGGCGAGCGCGGACACCAAGAACTGGGTGCTGTAGGTGCCGCCGGGATCGCCGTAGATCGTGTCGTAGCCGGTATCGCGTTTGGATTTCGGAATCGGCGGCTTCTGATAGTCGCTCTCGAACAGGCTGAGTCCGACCTGGAAGTCCCGGAACTGTGCCATGGCCTGGACCTTGCGACCGCTCTCGATGAAACGGTTCGCCCCCAGCGTCACCAGCGTTGCGAGCACGGCGACGATCGAGATCACTACCAGAATTTCCACCAAGGTGAAACCCGGTGCCTGCGGCGCGCTTGGTGTTTTCGTCTTCATGGGATTTTTCATAAAAAGACTATGTCGAAACGCGGTGCGGCGGTTGGATAAATTCGCGCTTTACGGCTTGATTCGTTTAAACCTCTTGCCGCCCGTCGAAATTTCAGGATCGTTGGGGGCCATGAGCGGAAAATCACAGGACGCTGCGGGCTCCGAGGAGTTTGTCACCGAACTCACCAATCATCAGACGTCGATGCTGGCCTACGTCCGTTCGCTCGCTCCGGGGAATTCCGGCGCGCGGGATTTGTTGCAGGAGGTCAACATCACGCTTTGGCAGAAGCGGGAATCCTTCGAGTTGGGCACGAATTTCAAAGCCTGGGCGTTCCAGACGATCCGTTATCACATGCTCAACCACCGCCGCCGGCTAGTGTCCCAGGGCTGGCTGATTTTCGATGACGACCTGATCGAGCGCATGGCTCCGGGATCCGAAGCGGAGCCGGCCGAGTTGGAGGAGCGGCACCTTGCCCTGCGGAAATGCCTGCAACGCCTGCGCCCCCAGGATCAGGAGTTGATCCACCATCGCTATGCGACGACTTCCTCGCTGCAGGAATACGCCACGCGCACCCAGCGCAGCGCGGGCACTCTGAAGGCCATCCTTTACAATCTCCGCGGTGCCCTGAAGCGCTGCATCGAACGCGACCTCCAGCAAGCCAGCCGCAACTCGCCATGAAACGCGCCGATCACCATTTGGTCCAACAGGTGTTGGATGGCGACGTGAGCCGCGAGGATTTCGACCGCTTCCAGCAGCGCCTGCGCGAGGAGCCGAACCTGTTAGATCTTTACGGAAACTACGCGCTGCTGCATCACACGCTCAGCGAGGAATTCGAAGGGGGCAGCCCGGCCGTGCAGGCCGGGGCTGAACCCAGGCGCAAGTTCTATCGGTTATCTATCTGGTCAATCGCATCGGTGCTTGGAATGCTGTTGGCGCTCGCGTGGTGGCTGCAACCCTGGTCGCGACTCGAGGCGGTGCCGGATGTGGCGATGGTCACCTTCTCCGTGGACGCGGCGTGGCAGATCGAGGGCGGCTCGCGGAATCTCGGCGCTGCCACCGGGGTGGCCAGAGGCTGCCGCCTGCGCCTCAACCACGGGCGGGCGAACATTGCCCTGCAACCCTCGGTCACCGCGTTGATCGAGGGCCCGGCGGAGGTGATTTTCCTTTCGCCGGACGATATCCATCTGGCACGGGGCAGAGGAAATTTTCACCGCAGCGGCAGCGGCGGCGCGCTAACGATCACCACCCCGCGACTCGTGGTGGCTGACTCGGGCACGCGGTTTGGAATCCAAATCGGCCCCCATGACAGCGACGAATTGCATGTCGAGCAAGGCCGCGTGCGCGTCACCGCCAAAGGCCGGAACGAATCCGCGCTGCTCGCCGCCGGCGATGCCGCACGCGTCGCAGCGGCGGGGGTGATCGAGCGATTTCCGTCGCATGGCAGGAAATTCGCCACAGGCCTCGGCCGGTTCCGGACGGTGGTCATTCCTCCCTTCGATCACGTGGACTGGCGCTTGGACCATGGCAAACCGTCGGTTTCCGCAACCCGGGTGGAAGGCGCGAATTACTCGCTGTTCCACCGCTTCATCGAACCTGCGCCGGGCGAGGCCGACACCGTGCTGCTAGTGACGCTGGGCGTTGGCAAGCCGGTGGGCGGAGAGTTTCATACCGACGGCTGGGCGGGGGTGAGTTTTTACAGCGGAGGCGTCGAGATGCTGTTCTTCGGAGATGCTTTTGGCAGCAAGTCGTCGTGGTCGCTGGATGTGAAACGCAACACCCCGCTGATCACGCCCGAGGAACCGGTGCTCGGTCCACGGACGGTGACGCTCCGCTACGATCCGCGCACCGGCCACGTGAGCCTGCATGACGGCGGCGTGCCGCTGAAGCCGCCGTTCGGCGAGGGCAGCATTCCGGCGGGAACCCGCTTTGAGGAAATCCGGATCGGCGCCTCCGCCGGCGCGTCCCTAACGGTCAAATCGCTGGCAATCAGGGTCGGCGGCGATTGATCCGGCAATTTTGATTAAACGCCCGCTAAATTCCGGACATAGGGAGGGTTGTATCGTCCACACGCCATTCCATGACTGAAAAACCCCATCTCTCGTTCTGGCAAATCTGGAACATGTCATTCGGCTTCCTCGGCATCCAGTTCGGCTGGGGCCTGCAAATGGCCAACATGTCGTCGATCTATCAATTTCTGGGGGCCGACGAAAAAGATATACCGATCCTGTGGCTGGCCGCACCTCTAACCGGATTGATCGTCCAGCCGATCATCGGCTATTACAGCGACCGCACCTGGACGCGACTGGGCCGGCGGCGTCCGTATTTCCTGGTGGGCGCGATCCTGGCGAGTCTTGCGCTGATCGCCATGCCCAACTCGCCCACCCTGTGGGTCGCGGCGGGTTTGCTGTGGATTCTCGACGCCGCGGTGAACGTCAGCATGGAACCATTCCGCGCCTTCGTCGGCGACCTGCTGCCGAAAAACCAGCGCAAGACCGGTTTCGCCATGCAGAGTTTGCTGATCGGCTTCGGCGCGGTGCTTTCGTCGGCGCTGCCATTCATCCTGACCAACGGTTTCGGTGTTAGTCGCGAAGCCACCGTCGAAAGCCCGATCCCGCCCGCGGTGAAACTCGCGTTCTACATCGGCGCGGGAGTTTTTGTGGCGGCGGTGTTGGTGACCATCCTCACCACCCGGGAATATCCGCCGGACGACATGCAGGAGTTCCAACGGATGAAGCGCGACAACGCCGGAGTCGGGCACGCGTTCCGGGAAATCATCAAGGGTATCGGCATGATGCCAAAGGCGATGAAGCAACTCTCGGTGGTCCAGTTTTTCACCTGGCTGGCTTTGTTTTGCATGTGGATCTACTTCGTACCCGCGGTGGGGAAAGGTCTATTCGGCGGCATGCCGCTGGGCCTGCATTACGATCTGGGAAGGGAACTCATCGCAAAGGAAACCCGTTGGCTGGTCCCGGCCACCGCCCTGGCGCGGGCGTATGAAACCCGGAAAGACGAACTCGCCGCCGAAGCCGCAGCCCTCCGGCCGGAGCGGCCATGGTATGGCGCGGCGGCGCAGATGTTCGGCCTCAGCCCGGCGGATCCCGATCCCAGCGAACGCATCGATGCCGCCATGTTAGAGGAACTGATCCGCGGGGCCGCCACCCGCACGACCGCCCCCAGCCAACAGGAGGCGGAAAGCCCGATGGTGCAGCGCTTCGCCCTTGCGCTCGCGACGCGGCAGGTGACCACCGCCGACGCGCCGGGCATCCCGGAGGCGGCTGCCGAAATGCAGGCCGCCCTCACCTCGGCCCGCCGCTATCAGGAGGGCACGGCGTGGGGCGGCGTGTGTTTCTCCGCCTACAATCTCGTCGCCTTCGGGTTTTCCTTCCTGCTGCTGGCGATGAGCCGATTTCTCCCCGCCAAGGGAATCCATCTGGTTTGTCTATCCGTCGGCGCGGTGGGTTTGATTTCGACCTATGTTGT
>JBIPND010000421.1:0-3889 GCA_044374015.1 Luteolibacter sp.
GCAACGGATCCAGGACGGACTGACGGTGGAACCGGACCAGGTGTATGTGATCCCGCCGAACCGGGACCTGTCGGTATTGCACGGGGTTTTGTATCTGCTAGAGCAACCGACCGGCCGGGGCCCGCGACTGCCCATCGATTTTTTCTTCCGCTCGCTGGCCGAGGACATGCGGGAGCGGAGCGTGGGGGTGATCCTATCGGGAATGGGCTCGGATGGCACCGTGGGCCTGCGGGCGATCAGCGAGAGTGGCGGGGCCGCTTTTGTGCAGGATCCGGCCTCGGCCAAGTTCGACAGCATGGTCCGCAGCGCGATCCAGGAAGGTCTGGCGGATGTGATCGCGCCGGTGGGTGAGCTGCCGGCGCGGATCCTCGAATACGTGCGCCAGGCGGCGGGGCCGCAGGCAACGGGCCGCGACACGCTGGGCGAGTATTCATCGGGTTTGGAAAAGGCGCTGATCTTGCTGCGCAGGCAGACCGGCCACGATTTCTCCGCGTATAAAAGAAGCACCATCTGGCGCCGGATCGAGCGGCGGATGGGTCTGCATCACTTGGGATCGATCGACGATTACGTCCGCTATGTGCGGAACAATCCGCAGGAGTTGGATCTGCTGTTCAAGGAGATGCTTATCGGGGTGACGAGCTTCTTCCGGGACGAGGGCGTCTGGGAGCGCCTGAGGAATGAGGTGTTTCCGGAGTTGATCGGCAGGCAGCCGGACGGAGGCACGCTGCGCGCCTGGGTGGCTGGCTGCTCGACCGGTGAGGAGGCCTATTCCCTCGCGATGATTTTCCAGGAAGCGCTTGGCCTGGCCAAGGAGCCGAAGCGGGTGACCCTGCAGATTTTCGCCACCGACCTGGACCGTGACGCCATCGATAAAGCGCGGGCGGGCTGGTATCCGGAAGCGATCGGCAAGGATGTATCCGAAGAGCGGCTGCGGCGGTTTTTCACCCGGGACGAGCGCGGCTACCGGGTCAACAAGGAGATCCGGGAGATGGTGGTATTCGCCCGGCAGAATCTCGTTTCCGACGCGCCGTTCACCAAGCTGGATCTGGTGAGCTGCCGCAACCTGCTGATCTATCTACTCGCGGACCTGCAGAAGAAGCTGCTGCCGCTGTTTCATTACTGCCTGAACCCCGGTGGGATCCTGGTTCTCGGCAGCGCGGAAACCATCGGCGCGGCCACCGACCTGTTTGTGCCGTTAGGCGGCAAGGAGCGGATTTTCCGGCGGCTGGAAACTTCCGCCCAGCTGGCCCGCATGCATTTCCCGCTGGCCTTCCGCCACCTGCCGTCGCGGGTGGACGCGGAGAGGGTGGAGAAAGCCATCAAGCCACCGGCGGTCTCGGACATTCAGACGCTGGCCAATCATTTCCTGTTGCAGCACTATCCGTCCGTGGCGGTTCTGACCTCGGAAGCGGGCGATATCCTGTTCATCCACGGCAAGACCGGGCATTATCTCGAACCTGCCGCCGGCAAGGCGAATTGGAATATTTTCGCGATGGCCCGTGAAGAAGTGAACCATGCCTTGTTCGAGGTGTTCCAGCGGGCGCTGCGCAAGAAGGAGGTGGCCGTCATCCACCAGCTGCCCGTGGGGACCGGCGACGGAACCCGGACCGTGGATATCACCGCCTACCCGATCCTCGATCCGCCCGCGCTGAAGGGCATGATCATGATCATTTTTACTCCCACAGCGGCGACTCTGCCTGTGACAAGCCATGCCAAGGCCAAACCTCAGAGCGCCCGAGTGGCGGAATTGGCCAGCGAACTGCGGCGCGCGCATGACGAAGTGCAGGTGCTGCGGGAGGAAATGCAAACCACCAGCGAGGAGCTCAAGTCCGCCAACGAAGAACTTCAGTCCGCCAACGAGGAACTGCAGTCGATGAATGAGGAGCTGACCACTTCCAAAGAAGAAATGCAGTCGATGAACGAAGAACTGCAAGTGGTGAACCAGGACCTGATGGTCAAGCTGCAGGATCTCTCCCGCACGAACAATGACATGAAGAACCTCTTGAGCAGCACCGATACCGCCACGTTGTTCCTGGACAATGAGCTCAACGTCCGCTGGTTCGCGCCCCAGACCGCTGAGATCATCCATCTGATCGCCAGCGATATCGGCCGCCCCGTCACCGACCTGGTCTCCCAACTGAACTACCCGTCGCTGGCGGCGGACATCCGCGAAGTGCTGCGTTCGCTGGTGGCGATCAGCAAGGAAATCCCGTCGCACGACGGCCGCTGGTTTGCGGTGCGGATCATTCCCTATCGCACCAAGGAAAGCATGATCGACGGGCTGGTTCTCACCTTTTTGGATGTGAGCAAGGCCCACCAGCTCGCCATAAAACTGGACGACTGCAACTCCAAGTTGCGGGAGATTTCCTCAAAAACGAAAGATTGAAAGAACGCCGAACCATGCAACAGGACCCCCCCGAAAAAGATTTATCGCCATTCCATCACCAAGCCGAGCCACAGGTGGCGGGTGACCCGGCGATCCCCCCCGAGACCAAGGCGGAAGCCGAGACAAACCGGCTGTTGCACGAACTGCTGGTCCACCAGGTGGAGTTGGAAATGCAAAACGAGCAACTTCGTGACACCCGCGCGGAACTGGAGGCGCATGCCGAACACTTCACCGAGTTGTATGACTTCGCTCCGGTCGGTTATTTCTCGGTTGCCAGCGACGGCACCATTCGCCAGCTCAATTTGATGGGCGCGGAGATGCTGGGCCACGAACGGGCCCTTTTGCTGGATCACCAGTTCGAAGAATTTCTCGCCACCGAAAACCGCAGCGGCTTTGAGAAATTTCTCACCGGACTTTTTGCCGAACGAGCGGAGAAGCCCTGCGAGGTCAAACTGCTGCGGCGGGATCAGGATCCCGTCATCGTCAGGCTGACCGGCAGTCTTTCGCCCGACCACCGGATCTGCCGGGTAGCGGCGATGGACCTCACCGAGCAGCGCCGCAGCGAGGCCGCATCCCGTGAGAAAATCGAGGATCTGGACAAGATTTTCAACCTCTCATCCGACCTGCTGGGGATCGCAACGCTCGATGGCCGGTTCATCCGCATCAACCCGGCGTTCGGCCGCCTGCTAGGCCATAGCGACGAAGAACTCACCAGCCGCTGCTTTTTGGAATTCATCCACCCGGAGGACCTGGAAGCCAGCCAGAATGCCCTGGCCACTCTCAAGTTCGGCCGGGACGTGCTGGATTTTGTCAACCGCTACCGCTGCCGGGACGGCTCCTACCGTTGGATCGAATGGAGGGCCACCCCTTACCGCCGCGACTTGGTCTGCGCCTTCGGCCGGGACATCACCGCCCGCAAGCAATGGGAGGATGCCCTGCGTCTGTCCGAGGAAAAATTCCGGCGCATCGTCGAATCCTCACCCACCGCGATGTATCTCTATCAACTCGAAGCCGATGGCCGGCTGGTCCTGGTGGGATCCAATCCGGCGGCCGATCGCGAGACCGGCACCACCAATAGAATTCTTTACGGCAAGACGGTGGAGGAGGCGTTTCCCAATCTGGCGAACACCCAGATTCCGGAGACCTACAAGCGGGTGGCCTGCGGCGAGCTGGGCACCCAATCGTTCGAGATGGCCTACACGGACGAACACATGACCGGATATTTCGAAGTGCGCGCGTTCCGCACCGGCCCCGGGGCCATCGTGGTGGCCTTCGGTGACATCAGCGAGCGGGTGCAAATCCGCGAGGCTTTGAAACGATCCCAGGATGAACTCGAATCCCAAGTCAAGCAGCGGACCGCGCAGCTGCAAGAGCGCACCCGCCAATTGCGGGCGTTGGCCAATGAGCTGACCTTGGCGGAAGAACGCGAAAGACGCAGAATCGCCCGGCTGATCCACGATCAATTGCAGCAAATGCTGGTGGCCGCCCTGCTCAACTCCGGCA
>JBIPND010000422.1:0-3887 GCA_044374015.1 Luteolibacter sp.
GCTCAGGCAGATCGCTTTGGAAAACTGGGTATCCGCCGCAAGCGTGCCGATCTCCTCCGGGCTGGCGGCTTGATTTTCAAACGACCAATCTCCCGAAGAACCGGGCAGCTCCATGATCACCGCCGATTGCGCGACGGCACCGACCTTGGGCAGAAAATAGATCGCGCTCAAGGATACCGTTAGAAAGAGAGGCAACAGCCAAGGGGTTTTGTTCATGATTCCGGGATGATCGTGGTGGGTTCCTTCTGGTGACTGACCTGCACGCGGCGGAGCTTGCGCTGGTTCGCCTTGCGCCATGGCAATCCGCCTTCAAGCAGCGAATGAATCGCCAGCAGCAGCAGCAGCGAAAACGGATAGAACAACAGCAACCCGGACCAGTCATGCCAGGTGCCGCTCGCCCATTTCGCATCGCCGTATTCCGCGATCACGAAAATGGAAATCACCCGCAGGGCATTGCCGAGAATCGCCAGCGGGAAGGCGCAGAAAAACAGCAGCACCCGCTTCCATAGCGCCATTTTCGCGATGTAGGCCCACGCCGCGGAAATCATCAGCAGCGCCATCAACGAGCGGATCCCGCTGCATCCCTTCGCGATGTCGAGGGGTTTCCAATCGCCTTTCAGGGGCAGCACGGTGGTGCCTTCCACGTAGGTTTGGACGCCAAAAAGTCCCGAACCGTGATGCGCCATCGAGGTGGCTAACAGCTGCAAATGGGTGGTTGCCTGTTGGAACGACGGCAAGGGGATGGCGAGCCAAAATAGAAACAGCGGAAACAGCAGCAGTTTGCCGACCTGCCAGCCCCACAGATAAAGACAGGCTCCCCACAGCACGAATGGCAGCCCGCCCATCGCAATCCGCGGTTGGAGCGCGCGGTAACCTGCGATGTAACACAGCACGCCCACGAAGACCACGAACAGCCCCCACAGGGTTCCCTCGTCGGCCAGCGCCCTTAAATCCTTGAAGCGATAAAGGATCAGCCCGGCGATCACGAACGGAAAAAGCAAGCCGTGCTCATAATCGTTTTCGCTGTTCCAGGCGCTGTAGATCCAGTTCAGAGCAGATTGCTCGCGTGCCGGACCATACCGTTGCTCGAACCCGAAAAACCACACGATTGCCAGCACCGAAACGGCAATCGATGCCCAAAGAAGACTTTTCGACACCCGGCTATCGGGCTTCGGGTGCTGGCCTGCGGTGGGCTCGGGGACGGTGGCTGGCATCAAAATGAATGGGTTAGACGATTTCCGAGCAAAGTATTGCCGACCGTCACGGGACTGTCAACAATCCTGCCGTTTTCCCGCTTGTCGCTTCTTTTTCTCATGAAAATCATCAGTGGAACTGCTCACCGCGCGCTTGCAGAGCGCATCGCAGATTGTGTCGGACAACCCTTGGCGGACGTCGAGGTGTCAGCGTTTCCCGATGGGGAAACCTCCGTGAAAATCAACGAAAACGTGCGCGGCGCCGACGTCTTCATCATTCAACCGAGCTGCCCGCCGACGAATCACAACTTGATGGAGTTGCTGATCATGGTCGATGCCGCCCGCCGCGCCAGTGCCGAGCGCATCACCGCGGTGATGCCGTTTTTCGGTTATGCACGGCAGGACCGCAAAGACCAGCCGCGGGTCCCGATCACCGCCAAACTGGTCGCCAACCTGCTCACCTCCGCCGGCGTCAGCCGGGTGCTGACGATGGACCTCCACGCGCCGCAAATCCAAGGGTTTTTCGACATTCCCGTGGACCATCTTTACGCCAAATCGGTGCTGATCGGCTACCTGCGGCAACGCCATCCGGACTCCTCGAATCTGACGGTGGTCTCACCGGATGTCGGCGGCGTGAAAATGGCGCGCGCCTACGCCGATGCGCTCGGGGCCGAGTTGGCGATCGTCGCCAAACACCGCGTCAGCGCCACCCGCGTCGAGGCGATGAACGTGATCGGCGAGGTCGAGGGCCGCGATGTCCTGCTCGTCGATGACATGACCGAAACCGCCGGCACGCTGACCGCCGCCGCCGATATTCTCCACAAACACGGCGCGAAACGCATTTACGCCGGAGTTTCCCACGCCATTCTCGGCGCTCTCGCCCACCAGCGGATCCGCGACTCGGCGATCGAAGAAGTGATCACCACCGATTCGGTGCCACAGGCCGCTGGACCGAAAGTCCAGGTGGTGGGCATCGCGCCGCTGCTGGGGGAAGCGATCCGCCGCATCCACGGCGGCCAATCGATCACCTCGTTGTTCACGGTTTGAAACGCCTTTAGGACGATTTGCGTTTCAACGCCGTCGTCACTTTGCCGACGGTGGTGCCGGGTCTCAAACGGCAGTCGATCAGCACGTGCTGGGCAGAACCGAATCGTTTCTGGGTCCGTTCGAACAGCCGCTGCGTCCCGGTCATTCCGATTTCACGAAACGGAATGACAATGGTCGTCAGCTCGGGCGAACCCGGCGGCGTTTCAATCCCGTCGAAACCGGTGACGGAAACCTGGTCGGGCACGTGCAGCCCGCGTTGGTCGAAACCGCGGACCAGCTCGTAAGCTTGGTGGTCCGCCGCGCACACCCAGGCAGTCACGCCGTCTCGGGTGCGCTCTGCCGCGTACTCGATGCTCGATTCGTCATCGCCTTCACGCGATGGGAAAACGTTGACGATGTCTTCGGCGGCGACCGGCAGCCTCAGGCGGACCATTGCCTCCATGAAGGCGGCATAGCGCCGAAATGACCAACTCGCTTCCACCTCGTAGCGGCGGGTGAAAAACCCGATCCGCCGGTGACCGTTCTCGATGAGATGTTCGATCGCCGATGAGATGCCCTTGTAATGGTCCACATCCACGCAATCGATGCGGGTGTGATCGAATTGCTCGACCAAGGAAACCAGCGGAACCTTGGGCGCAAGATGATCGAGCACCGCATTGGGAAACGGATAGACCAGCAGCAGGCCGTCCCAGCGGTTGCAAAGCTTTTCGATGTGGAGAAATCTCGGATCTTCCAGCGTGCAGGCTTTGGGATCGATCAAATGCACTTCGATGTCCGCGCTGTGGAGGTGGGCGCACTCGGTGACGCCGGCGAGAATCTGCTCGCTGGGGTTCTGATAGTCCGTGCGATAGTATTCCTCCTCCGCCGAGCAGATCAGCACTCCGAAAATCTTGTGGGTGGATTTTTTCCGGCTCGCCCGCGGTTTGCGCATCTGGAGATGCACGTAGCCGATCTCGGCGGCCAACTGGAACACACGTGCCCGCGTCACCGGATTGATTCCGGGATGATTGGTGAAACAACGCGAGACCGTTGCCCGCGAGATCTGCAAACGCTGGGCAATGAGCTCCTGATTGATCTCTGGCGATGGTTCCTTCTGGCTGATGGCGGCAGCATTCTTTGTTTTGAGAAACTGACAAGCCCCAATCGCAGAATTGCCCGGAGCGCGGAATTTCACCTCCCCCTCTAACCCGTGCCGGTCAAAAATTGCATTAAATTTCTCGACAACGAAGCGTTTGGTAGCATCTTGTGCTTGAACTGGATCAGCACTTTCCTCCGACCCTGCCGATTCGATAAACCCAACCGATCTTAAAATTGAGACATTTACCAAGTAACTTCTTTGTAAATGCCTAGATCCCATTGAAACCCTTTCCCCCCTTCTCCAAGCCCATGAATCCAAGACCCTCCCAAAAAACCCGGAACCGGGGTTTCGCACTCATCGTCACCCTCAGCCTGATGATCCTTCTCACCGTGATCGCGGTCGGCCTGCTTTCGCTCAGTGCGATTTCCCTGCGGACTTCGGCCAGCGGCGAAGCGGAGGCGCGGGCGTTCGCCAATGCCCGGATGGCGGTCATCCTGGCGATCGGCGAGCTTCAAAAAGAAGCGGGCGACGACCGGAGAATCACCGCGGACGCCTCGATGTCGACCAAA
>JBIPND010000423.1:0-3883 GCA_044374015.1 Luteolibacter sp.
GACGGCCTCGTCGAAGGCCAACTCCGGCATGCCGGGGCGGACAACAGCTTGCCGTTGATGCTTTCCCTGAAATTTCCGCCAGGCGCCACCTCGAACAACCAAGTCGTGATTGAGCGGTTGGTGTCCGACGGCTGGGTGGAGAACGAGGAAACGAAATGATTCCCACCACCTACGACAAGGCCCAGGAACTGAATCTGGACCCGATGATTTACGGCACCTTTGCCGAGATCGGCGCGGGCCAGGAGACCGCCAATTGTTTTTTCCGCGCCTCAGGCACCGCCGGACTCGTCGCCAAGACCATCTCGGCCTACGACATGACCATGAGCGACGCCATCTACGGCCGCGCGGAACGCTACGTCTCTGCCGGGCGTCTCGAAGCGATGCTCGATCACGAATACGCGATTCTGCTAGAGCGGCTCGCCCCGAAGCGCGGCGCCGACACCACGTTTTTCTCGTTCTGCAACACCGTCCGCGCCCGCGGCTGGAATGACGCCGGCGAGTGCCACGGCTGGCTCGGGATCCGCTTCCAGATGAAACCCGGCGATCCGCCGTCCCACATCATCCTGCATGTCAGGCTGCTGGATGTCAGGACCATCGACCAGATGGAGGCGCTCGGCACCATCGGCGTGAACCTCATCCACTCGGCATTCCGCCACCGCGGCCACCTCCGCAAATTCGTCGAATCGCTGCTGGATAATTTGTTGGCCGGACGCGTCGAGGTCGATCTGTTGAAATTCACCGGCCACGGCTACAGCTTTTTCGACAACCGGCTGTGCGCCCTGCAACTGGTGGAAAGCGGTCTAACCGACGCGACCCTGTTCCTGCCCAACGGCGAGGTGGTGCAGCCGTCGGAAGCCCTCTATCGACGTCCGGTGCTGCTGCTGCGCGGCAGTTTCGATCCGGTGATGAAGGTGCATCTCACCATGCTCGAGCAGGCGCGCGAGGGGTTCACCGCGCCGCTGAGCGAGGCCGACCGCGTGAGCGCCATCGAGCTCTGTGAAATCTCGATGCACAACCTGCTGCGAGGGCGGGGGATCGATCCCGTGGATTTCCTCGATCGTGCCGACGCCTTGCAATCGCTCGGCAAAACCGTGCTGGTTTCCAGTTGCGCCGAGTTCCACCGCATCGCCGCGTTTCTCAACCGCTGCACCGACAAACCGGTCGGCATCATCCTCAGCATCGGCCTGCTCAACGAGCTGTTCAAACCGAAGTGGTCGGAAAACCTGGCGGGCGGATTGTTGGAGTCGTTCGGGCGCTTGTTCAAGGAGGGGGTGACGCTGCATGTGTTCCCGTGGAAAAACCGCGTCAGCGGCGAATTGGTGACGGCGGAAACTTTCCGCGCGCCGGCCAACAGCGTGCATCTCTACCGCCATTTTCTCGCCAATCAGCGCATCCTCGGCGTGGACTGCAAAGATGAAAGCCTGCTCGGCCATACCGGTCGCGATGTTTGCCGCATGATCGCCGCCGGCGATCCCGCATGGCACGATCTGGTCCCGGAAGTCGCCTGGAAAATGGCCAAGCGCCACGCGGATCTGGGGTTGGGGTGAGCGGCCTTCCCGGCGCAAGCGCCGCCTCCCTGCGTCAAGCCTCGGCAGGAGCCTTCCGCCGAATCGAGGGCTGGGAGCGCGGGGCTGCGACTTGCACGACCGGGGAAAGCCAAAGTGGGACGGAACGGCTGTTCTTTGGCTACGCCTTGGCGGCGGGTTTGGCCTCCGGGGCTGAAACGTTTTCCGCACCGGTTCCGGTGGCTCGCGCCCTGATCTTGATACACATTTCCGGCATGGTCGGATAAGTCTTCGGTCCCAACGGGACCTTTCATCACAGCCCGGCACACAGTGCCGGGTTGGTGGCGGGTGCATGGAATTCCGTCCTGTAAGGACGAATCATGCAATCGGCGGCGACGGAAGTTGGAGACGGCTGCTGTGGGCATTGGCATCTCTCCCGCATGAGGCGTCCCGACAGGACGCACGGATTCCAGGAAATCCCGCCCCGGCACGGTGTGCCGGGCTTGGATGAGCCGTCCCGTTGGGACGAAGAGCGAGGAATGTGTATGACGATCAGGGCGTTACCGGGCGCGGAGGGCTTCAATCTGTTTTGCCGTTTCCCCGGCCTCGGCGGTGAGCTTGGCTTTTTCGTAGGCGCGTTTGAGTCCCGTGAGGGCGTTCATGTCGTTGGGGAACGTTTGCAAAGCGCGCTGATAGGCCTCGATCGCCTCCTCGTAACGCTCGACCGCGGTGAAATAATCGCCGATGCGAAGCGCCATCGGGGTCAGAATCATCGGCGGGCACATCATCGGCGCGGGGTGCTGGCGATCCGCGGCGGAGCTGAACCAGTTGTAGGCCGAGCGAATCTGGGATTTGGGACCGGCGAGGGCGAGGCGGCCGCGGAGATCGCTGGCGAGAACTTCGAGCGCGCGGAAGGCGCGGGTCCACGGCGAGCGCTCGCCGCTGGCAGCGGCTGCGGACTGGGATTTTGCCATCGACTCGCCGTGGTGGCTGAGTGCGGTTGAAACTTTGGTGGCTTGTGCCAGATCGCCGGCATCGATCAAACGCTGGGCTTCGAGGGCGAGCCGCAGGCCGTCGATCCACCAGTAAGCGAGCGAGGTGGGTTTGGTTTTCTCCATATCCGCGGGTTTTGGCAGCGAGTCCATGGCTTCGCGGGCATTGCCACTGAATCCGCGGTGGAGCAGGATGCGCGCGGGTAGGGTTTTGGCATCCCACATCAGGCAACGAACGCCGGCGGAGGCGTCGCGGTTTCTGGGAAACGGAGTGGCGGCGATCAGGCGTGAAGCGGCGTAGGCGGTATCGAAATCCCCTTGCGAAACGAGCGCCACGATCCGGTAGCACTCGGATCTGACCCACTCGGGGCAATCCGCGACGCTGGCTTGGTTCGCCTTCATCCAGCTTTCAAAAAACGTCGAGGCGCGGCCAAACGCGGAGGCCGCCTGGGCATGCTCGCCAACGCGCCATTCGTAATGCCCTAACAAGTGGAAATAGGGCGGGTAATCCGGGGCCATTTGGCACAGCATGCGGGCGAGCGCGACGGACTCGGTGAGGTCGGGGCCTTCAGCGCGGATGGTGAGCAGGGCGTTGAGCGGCAGCGGGTTCTGTGGGTGCTTTCTCACCAGGGCCAACAAGCTTTCTTCGGCCGCCTCCTGATTCTGAGTGGCCGATCCCAGGTCGTCGTAACCGGTGCGGCTGAACAGCGCGGCAAACACCGTGGCCTGCATCTCGTTGGGAAATTTTTCCGCGACCTTGCGAAAAGCGTTCGCCGCTCCGGCCGGGCCTTCTTCGATGTATTTGATCAGGCCGTAGACGTAGCCGCGCTCGAGTTCGGTGCCTTTTCCCTGATCCACCAAAGCGAGCATCCGGTCGGTGGCGGCGTTGCGGGCCGGGCCGGTTTCGGGCGCCGGGGTGAGCAGGCACAGGATCATGCCCCAGTGGGCGAGCAGGCATTCCGGGTCCTCGCGCATGGCGGCGGCGAAGTGGCGGCTGGCTTCGAATTCCCAACCGCCGTGCAGATGGTTCATGCCTTGGTTGACGTGGGTTTGGGCGTTTTCCGTGGTCGCTGTCACCGCCATCCGGATGCCGTGCGGAAAACTCATCATCGCGGGAGTGGCGAGAGCTTTGACCGGTTCGGGAATCGCAGCTTCGACTCCCGGGAGTTCCTCCGCCGCCGCAGTCACCGCCATCGCGATCCCCGCCAGGCACCCTGCCAATATCTGAAATCTCATGCCGGGAACATGCCGAGCCCGGTGGCGGCGTCCAAGCAAAATGACGCTGGCAAGCCGCGCCGGAATCCCATTAGTCTCCGGCCATGAAGCTTGGAATCATTGGATGCGGAAAAATGGGCACGGCCTTGGTGCAAGGGGCGATTCGTTCCG
>JBIPND010000424.1:0-3881 GCA_044374015.1 Luteolibacter sp.
GCCGCCGCCTCCAAGCCCGCCATCGTCCCCGGCGACCTGATTCTTGAAGTCGCTGGAAAACCCACTCCCAACCTCGAAACCCTCATCCAAGTCAGTGCCGAAATCACCGAGGGCAAAACCGAGCCGGTGCCCACCCTCATCGCCTATGAACACGACGGCCGCAGCTATCTCACCGTCGTCAAGATCGGCCCCGAGCCCGAAGTCGATAAACCCGGTCTGGTCAAAAAAGCTTGGATCGGCATCGACACCCAAGTCATTTCCTCCGACCTCGCGGAGGCTCTCGGCATCCCCGGATCCAAGGGCGTGCGCGTCACCCGCGTCCATCCCGGATCCACTGCCGAGACCGCCGACTTGAAAACCGGCGACCTGCTCTTGAAACTCGACGGCACCGTCATCCCCACCTCGCGCCCCGAGGAGTCCGATGTCTTCGCCTCGCTAATCCGCCAATACCGCATCGGCACCGAAGCCGATCTCACCGTCCGCCGCGGCGCGGATGACCTGATCCTCAAGGTCAAGCTCGACGCCAGCCCGGAAGGCACCTCCGAACTCGCCGACCATGAAAGCGAAACCCTCGAGTTCAACGCCCGCGACATCGGCCAGGACGACCGGGTTTCAGAAAAACTCCCGGACGATTTCAAAGCCGTGCTGATCACCGCCATCACCCCCGCCGGCTGGGCGGCCTTGGGCGGCCTCTCCTCAGGCGACCTGCTCGTTTCCATCGATGGCAAATCCACCGACTCCATCGAAACTCTCAAAACCATCCTTGCCGACCTCGAAAAAAACCGGCGCAGTCCCATCGCCTTCTTTGTCCGCCGTGGCATCACCACCCGCTACATCGAGCTCGAACCATCCTGGTAATCCCACTCACTCCCCACCACCTATGAAATCCCGCTCCCTCGTTCTCGCCGCCTTGCTGGCCGCCCCATTTGCCGCCGCCGCCGAAGGGCCGCTCAAGGAAAAGGCGCTTGCGCTCGCCGCCGCCCACAAAGACTCGGTGCTGTTCCTCAGCGCCGTCGTCGAAATCGAACTCACCGCCGGCGACAGCCCGGCGAAAAAAGAAGAGCGCAAAATGGAAATGATCGGCACCGTCATCGGCGCCGACGGCCTGATCGTCGTCCCGCTCTCCACCCTCGATGCCGCTTCCACCATCGACGGACGGATGGTCAACGGACCGCAAGGCCCAGTCAAACTCTCCGCCAAAAGCACCACCAAAGAAGTGAAAATCCTCATGCCCGACGGCACCGAAACCCCCGCCAAGGTCGCCTTCAAGGACCCCGACCTCGACCTCGCCTTCATCCGTCCCGAAAAACCCGACGGCGTGAAATTCACCCCCGTGGACACCGCCAACTCGGCATCGATGGCGCTGCTCGACGACGTCATCATCCTCGGCCGCCTCGGCCGCGACCTCAACCGCGAGCCGGTCGTCCTCACCACCGAAGTCATTTCCATCGTCAGCAAACCGCGCAGCTTCGGCAAAGTGAACAGCCAAACCCTCGGCATGCCCGTCTTCAACAAAGACGGCAAATTCCTCGGCATCGGCATCAACCGCTTCGGCCCGAAAGGCGACAACGAAGGCCAAGGCCCGATCCCGCAAAACGTGATTCTCGCCGCCGCCGACCTGCTCGAGTCCGCCGCCCAGGCGAAGTGACCCGTGCCGGGCTGGGATGATCAGTCCCGTGGGGGCGAAGAGCGAGCCAGGTGTATCAAGCTCAGGGCGATGCCCTGAGCTGATGTGTCACGCAGCTGTGGTGCTGCCAAAAGTTAAATCTTAAAGCCATTGGGCTGTGGTCGGCGTGGGTGGACTGGAACGGGCCGGCTCAAGACAGCGCTCCGATCGCGGGTGGTCGGTCACTCGGCCGGGATGTCTTTGAAGTCGTCAGGTAGCTTGGCGATGACGAAGGCGGTGACTTCGGCGATTTGCTTGGGAGTCATCGTTTGGCCCCACGCCTGCATTTTCGCGCCGTTGTGGCCGGTGCTTTCCGCGGGGGAGCCGGCATTGATGATTTTGAAGATGTCCATCGGCTTGTTGCCGAATTTCCATTCCCCGTCGGTGAGGGACAGTCCTGGCAGCGGGATCTTGGTGCCGCCGACGTCCATCATCGCGCTGAGATCGGCGGCGTGGCAGGCGGAGCAGTTGGTCAGGTAACTGGCCTCGCCGGCGCTGACGATCGCGGGATCGCTGGCCCACTTGTGGACGAGGGTGGAGTTGTCCAGGGTGGCCAGGGTTTTTTCCAACTCGGCGTCCTTGGCCTTCTGCACGGTGATGATGGCCTGCTCGACCCGTTGGTGGTCGGATTGGAGGAGGTCGGTGTGATAGTAGAGCGCCCAGTAGCCGACGAAGAAGACGATGGCGCCATAAAAGGTGAAGAGCCACCAGTTCGGGAGTTTCTGGTCGTATTCCTGAATGCCGTCGTATTCGTGTTCGCGGAGAACGACCTCACCTTTTTCCTTGGCGAAGTGACCGCGCTTGGGTTCCTGGTTCATGATGGTGCGGGGATGGTGGGCGGTCAGTTTTTGGTATGGTCTTCCAGCGGCAGGGAGGCGAGGTGCTCGCGTTTGTCCTTGCTCAGGCGGAGGGCGCGGATCGTCGCGGCGATGAAGACCCCGCCGATGAGGATGAAGGAAATGATGGGGGCGTAGATGGCCCAATCTTCGAAAAGAATGCGTTTGAACATAATGTTAGGCGGTTAGCGGCGGGTGGTGGAACTGGTGCCGCGGTGGGAATCCGGATCGAGGTTGGACGGCGCTGCCGGCTTGTCTTTGACGACCTCGCGGTAGCTCCCGAGTTTCTGGATGTAGGCGATGAGCGCGACAATTTCGGTCTTGGCGATGTGGTTGCGCAGCGCGTCGCCCTGGAGCTCCGGCTGATCGGGCAGATAGACTTTCGCGGCGACCAGCGACGAGGCGATTTCCTGGGACTGGGTTTCGACGTGATCGCGGATCTCATGTTGGTTCATGACCGGCCATGGCACTCCGAGCTTCGATTGGGCAGCGATCTTGTTCGGCAGGGATTTGACGTCGGTCGGGTTGGAGAACAACCAGGGGTAGGATGGCATGTTCGAGCCGGGCGTGATCTGGCGCGGATTGAGGAAGTGGTTGAAGTGCCAGTCGTTGCCGCGCTTGCCGACGCGCATCGACTTGGCTCCGGCGGCGAGCGCGCCGCCCTCGCGGGCGAGGTCGGGGCCGGTGCGCTTGGAGCCCCACTGATAGGGGTGGTCGAAGAGCGATTCGCCGAGGTGGGAGTAGTCGTCCGCGACGCCGGCGCGGCCGTAGCGCATCACGTCGGGAACGAGGGTGCGGATCATCTGCGAGTGGCAGTTATAGCAACCTTCGGAGATATAGATATCGCGTCCGGCAAGTTCCAGCGGGGTGTAAACCTCCTGGAGGCGGCCTTCGATGTTTTTCTCGCGGTTCACGATGAGCGACGGGATGATCTGGACCGATCCGCCGATGGCGACGGCGACGAAGACCAGCAGCGAGAAAGGCAGGTAGTTCTCGACGATGCGTTCGTGCCAGTTGGTCCATTTTTCCTTGGAGGCGCGGAAGGCGAAGACGGCTTTGATGCCGAGGGCGATGGCAATGACGAGCGCGGCCTTGTCCGCATGGGGTGGCAGGAAGAACCACAGGATGGTGAAGGCCATGCCCATGAAGATATAGGCGAGCGGGTCATTGATCAGGGCCTCGCGCAATGGCATGTCGTCAACCTTGCGGCGTTCGAGAAGCGCGACTTCGACGGTTTCGTCATGGGGTTTTCCGGAGCGCGCGGTTTTCCAGATGTTATAAGCACAGATGATGAAGCCGACCAGATAGAGCGTGCCGCCGATGGAGCGGAGGATGTAGAAGATCTGGATGCTTTCCAGCGTTTCCATGAACTCATACTT
>JBIPND010000425.1:0-3870 GCA_044374015.1 Luteolibacter sp.
GTGATCGATCAATTGGCGGAGCAGGAACCGCTCGTCCCCGACCTGGGCCTCGGCGGCTTTGCGGCGGCTGATATCAATCATTGAGCCCGCGATTCTAACCGCCTTGCCGGCGCGGTCCCGGACGACGGTGGCACGGATGCGCAGCCAGCGCCAATCGCCGCCGCCAGTGCGGACGCGCGCGTCCACGGCGAGGGTTTCGGGGCCGCTGTCTTCCAGCGCCTGGGCCACCGCCCGTGAAAAAGCGGCGCACTCCTCCGGGTGAATCCCGGGGTGGGGTGATAGAAACAAGTTGGGCGCGCGGTCTTTGCCACACTCGAGGAACTCGAGAATCCTCCGCGAATAGAAAATCTCCTTTTGATCCGTCCACCAATCCCAAATGCCTTCGTTGGAAGCGCGCAGCGCGAGTTCCAGCCGTTCCAGTTTTATCCGGTTCCGATCCTCCTGCGTTTCGCGATCCTCGTTCATGCGTAGTTGCAGAGTGCCACGCCACCGCATGACCGCAACCGGATTCGCAGAAGATGTCAGGTGTGGGCATGGGGCGCCCATCTTTGATACGGTCGCATGTCACGATGGGTGGAAACGTGGCTGGAGCGTCTCGCGCCAGAGCGTTGTCCAGGCGTCCCACCCAATACTGTCATTTTAGCCATTAAGAGTAAGAACAATTCAACCGCAGATGAACAGGATGAACGCAGATAAACAGAGGGAAAATTCAGTCTTTATCTGTGTACTTCATCTGCGTCCATCTGAGTTCATCTGCGGTTAAAAATTCTTAAACTGACAGTATTGGGCGTCCCGCCCGGATCTGGCGAGCGAGAGGCGAGACGCACCAGCCACTTGATGCATCCGCATTTTCACCCATCCTCACAGAATCCGAACTGCGTCGAGTCTTTCTCCCGAGCGGATCAGGATCTCTGAACTTGCCGCGCAAGCGGATGGGTGCATCCTTGCGCGCGGTGAGAAAGGATCTTGATCAAAACGTGCTCAAAGGAGTTTCCCGCTCGTTTTATCTCACCCTGCGGCTGCTGCCCGCGCCGATGCGGGACGCGGCCAACCTTGGATATCTGCTGGCGAGAACCAGCGACACGCTGGCTGATTCCGCAGCGATCCCGGTCGCTGACCGGTTGCGAGGGCTGGATGAATTCGGGCGGGCCGTCGCGCTGGACGGCGATGCCCCGTGCTGGCCTAGCGGAGTGATGGAGGCGGTGGAAGACCCGCGTGAGCGGTGGTTGTTAGCCTGTTCGGCGGCGGTATTCGAGGGGTTGTGGGCGCTACCGGAGGGCGAAGCGGATTTGGTGCGCGAAGTTCTTGCGGTGATTGTCAGCGGGCAGAAACTGGATTTGGTGCGCTTTGGGGCTGCCACCGCGGAGGCGCCGATCGCGCTGCCGGATGAGGCGGCGCTGGAGGATTACGCGTGGCGCGTCGCCGGATGCGTCGGCGAATTTTGGACGCGGCTTGGATTTGCAACGCTGGGCGGAAATTTCTCCACCGCCCCCGAGGCGGAACTGCTGCGCCGCGGGAGGAGCTACGGCGTCGGCCTGCAACTGGTGAATATCCTCCGCGATCTGCCTGCGGATCTGGCGACCGGCCGCTGTTACCTGCCGGTGGCGGATCCCGGCGACCGCGAGGCGCTGATGCTTGGTCATGCGGAATGGGTGGCGCGCGCCTTCCGATGCGTCGCCGAGGGGCGGGTTTATGCGGGCACTCTGACGACACGCCGGTTGCGGGCCGCCACCGTGCTGCCCTCTTTGATCGCGGATCAAACATTGACCCAACTCCGCAACGCGACGTGGGAAACCCTGCAAACACGGATTAAAATCCCGCGCAGCGCGGTTTACCGGGCGCTCATCCAGGCGTTTTTCCAGAAACTCTGAGCTGGCGGGATGGAAGAAATTCCGTTGCCATGCTTGCTTTTCACGGTTGATAGTCTGCACGCGTGACCTACCCAAACCCTGTGACCCTCTCTTTCCGAGTTCTTTCGCTGCTGACCGCCTGCCTTTTCGGGTCCGGGCTGGCACGCGCGGCGGTGGCTGCCGATGCCGCTCCGCCTGTCCACCAGGAGGCGCTCGCCGAGCCAACTCCCGCGCCGCCGAAAGAACCGAAAAAAACCGCGCTCAAGCCGGTGGCAAAGCCGGCCGTTCCTCCGGCCGTTCCAGCCCCGGTGCCGATGCCCGAGGGGCCGGCCGAACCAGCTGCCGCCGATCCCGATGACGAGGCGGCGGCGGAAAACGCCGAGGCGGAGCAAGCGGCGGTGGCCCGCCCGGTTTCCGCCGATCAGGTGCAAATTTACGGCTGGCGCGAGCGGATCCTGGTCAAGGGGATCGAGGAAAAACTCCAGGCCAAACTCGATACCGGCGCACTCACCAGTTCGATCCACGCCGAAGAAAAAGAGCTGTTCGAACGCGACGGCAAGAAATGGGTGCGCTTCATCGTCACCGATCCGAGTTTGAAAAAACCAGCCCGCACCCGCATCGAAGCGCCACTGGTCAGGATCGCCAAAATCAAAGAGCCCGGTGGCGAGTCGGTGGCCCGCGAGGTGGTTAGGCTCGGGTTCCAGCTGGGAGAAAAAAACCTGCGCGGGGATTTCACCCTCAACAACCGCGCCAACATGCTTTCGCCCGTCCTGATCGGTCGCAACATGATCAAGGACCTCGGCTGGGTGGATCCGGCCCGCACCTATCTTGCGGAGCAGAAGATTTTCCGCTGATCCCCTCCCCTTCGATCACCGGAAATTCATGAGCGCGAGATGGAAATTGATCATTGCGGTCGTCGCCCTCCTGCTGCTCGGCGGCGGGTTGGCCACCTACAAATCCGTCTGGCTGGGAGTGCCGATCTGGCAGGGCGTGCAGGTGAACGAATGGCAGGTCGAAGCCCGCATTTCGTTCCTCGCCACCGGCGAAAAAGTCAAAGCACGTCTCGCCCTGCCGGCGTCGGCGGTGGAAAAAAAGGACGTCCAGGAGGCGGGCTCGCTCGGCTATCACTACAACATCGAGAAAAACCTCGGCAATTACACCGCCGTCTGGTCATCGGAAAAACGCGAGGAAAGCCAGGCGCTCTATTTCCGCGTCCGCTTCCCCGAAAGCACCCGCAGCGGCGGCGAGCCAATCGCCGCCGTGGTCCAACCGACCGAAGTGGAAAACCCCGGTCTATCAGGCACGCTCGGCGAGGCGGCGGCCAGCCTGGTCAAGCGCGCCCAGTCGATTTCCTCCTACCCCGACGCGCTGTTCGTCTCGATCTTCACGGATCTGGCGGCAGGCGAGTCCTCCCAGGAACTCATGCTGGTCCGGCGGCATTACGAAAAGGAGTTCAAAGGCCGCGCCACGCTGACGATGGGGATCGATTTGTTAGGCATGGCGGGGGTGCCCGCGCGCATCGCCAACGGCGTGCGGCTGGACCCGGAGGCGGGCGGCCAGGTGCCGGTGCCATTGGTGGAATATTATGATGGAGCCTACTGGAAAGTCCGCGATCCCGCCGAGCCGTCCGCCGTGCTCGACGGCCGCGAGATCTTTGTGTGGCACCGTGGCGGCGGTCCGCTGCTCGACGTCACCGGCGGCGAAAGCTCGCGGGTTTCCTTCACCGTCGCCAAGGACCGGATCCCGCTCGCCCGCCTGACCAACCTCAGCAACTCGCCGTTTCTCGTTTCCACCATCCTCGGCCTGCCGCTGGCCGAGCGCGCGGTGTTCCGTTACATCGTGCTCATTCCGTTAGGGGCGTTCGTGGTGGTGCTGATGCGCAACATCATCGGCGTGCCCACCCTCGGCACCTTCATGCCGGTGTTGCTGGCGCTGGCGCTGTTGGAAATTCCGCTGGTGCGCGGTCTGATCATGTTCGGCATCCTGATCGCCGCCGGCCTGTGGTTCCGTTTCCTGCTAT
>JBIPND010000426.1:0-3860 GCA_044374015.1 Luteolibacter sp.
CACAAATTCCACGGACCGAAAGGGGTGGGGGCCTTGTATGTGAGGCAGGGGCTGCGTTTCAAACCGCTGCTTCATGGCGGCGGCCAGGAAAGCGGCCGCCGCAGCGGCACCGAAAACACCCCGGGGATCGTGGCGATGGGAGCCGCCGCCGCGTGCGCGAAATCCTATCTAACGAAATCTAGCGAAAGTCCGCTGCGGGCGATGCGGGATGCGTTCGAGACCACCGTGCTCGCGGAAGTCTCCGGTTGTGTTAGGAATGGTGATCCGCTCCACCGCCTGCCGAACACCAGCCACTTTTCATTCGACCGCTGCGACGCGGCGGGGTTGTTGATTCTGTTGGATGAGATGGGAGTGGCCTGTTCCGCAGGCTCGGCCTGCATGACCGGCAAGCAGCGTCCGTCCCACGTGCAGCTGGCGATGGGCATCCCCGAGGCGCGGGCGAAGAGCAGCTTGCGCATCAGTTTTTCGCGGCTCAACACGATGGAGGATGCGCTCGCCGCCGCCGAAGCCGTACGGCGTGCGGTGGAAAAACTGCGGCGGGTGCAGGGTTCCGGAGTCGGGCCGGTGGTGGTGTATTCGCCGTGACTCAGTTGCGACTGCGCAGCCGGTTGAGCGTGCGTTCGGCCAGTTCGATCACCGTCGGATCGCTTTGGGTGTTTTTGGCGAACTCATCGATCAGGCGGTAGGCCCAGGTTTCCGAGCCGTAATCGACCAAGCCGGTGATCACGTTTTTCTGCTCGTCGGGGGTTTTGGCCAGGCCGGCGACTTGATACCAAAGATCCTCGGTGATGGCGGGTTTGCGGGTGCGCTTGGGTTCCGAGACAAACCGGTAGGCGGCGTCGAAGGCTTGGCTGCGCAGTGTTTCGGTGGTCGTGGATTTGATGAATTCGACGAGGATCGGAAACGCGGAATCGTCCGCCCACAGCCCCAGGGCGGTGAATCCGGCCACTTGATTTTCGAGCTCGGGGCGTTTCAGAGATTCCTGCACCAATTTCAGCGATGCGTCACCACCGCAGCGGGCCAGCAGGCGCAGCAGGCAATGGCGGATCTCGGGTTTGGTGCTGTTCTTGTAGGCGGCGACCAGTGGATTGCGGATGACGCTGGGCAGTTTGCTCTTGCGGATCAGCTCGGCGAGAGACTCCTCGGCGGCCTTGCGGGTTTCCTCGCTGGAGGTGGTGGTGATGATCTCAATGAAGGCCGTTAGGTGCTCCTCACTCGCCGTGAAACGCACCGCATCCAAAGCGGCGGCGGCGAGGCGGGGTTCCTTCGTCGAGTTTGCAAACGCCAACAACGCGGCGACGGATGCCGGATTCCGCCGCTTGCGCAGGACCTCGCGGAGGAGCCCCTCGCGGGTCTCGGTGGTTAGGTCGGACGAGCCGACCGTGAATTCGGTGATTGTCCCATCCACGTCGGTGGCGTCGCTGGCCGTGGCGAGCGAAAGTGCCTTCAACACCAGCGGGCGCTGCGGATCGGTGCCGGCGGTGGTGGCATCCAGCAGCGCATTGAGCTTGCCGCGATCCACCATCACTTGGGTGGCATCGAGTTGTTCGGCCTCGGCGAGCAAACCCGCGAGCATTTCGCGATCGTCCGAGCCGCCCGATTTCATCAGGAAAATGGCGATGACCAGCGCGACCACCCCAAGCACGGCGCCGATGATCGCCTTTTCGGTTTTGCGCAGTCCGCGTTTTTTCGGGTGGAGAAATTCTTGGGGAATCGGGTTGGTGGCGACGATGCGCACCGGCCCGGTTTGTGCGGCGATGATTTGTGCAGGTGCCAGTTGCACCACCTGGGTCACCGGCGGGCCGGCTTCGGGGAGCGGTTGCAGCGAGGTGTGGACGCTGGGCTTCGACCCCTCGGGCGGCAGCAGCGGTTGCGGCACACTGTTGGTTTTGGTGGCTTCCGTCTGGGAAAGATTGCCGGTGGGAGGACCCTCCGACGGCACCGGGATCTGCGACGTCCCCTCGGATGGCGGCTGCTGGGAGCGGGAAAGCGGGCCGCTCGGACGCGGAATCAAAATCGGCTGCGGGCCACCGCCGCGGACCGTCAAATGCGGCCGCTGGGGAATCGATTGCGTGGGCGGAGGCGTTCCGAAACTCATTTTCGGGCTGGGAACCTTGTCGTTTTGGAGGAAAACCTGGAGCGATTCCCGGGCGGATCCGGGGCGGTCCGCGGGCATGCGGTTGAGTTGCCACATGATCC
Organism: Luteolibacter sp.; assembly: GCA_044374015.1. Classification (GTDB taxonomy): domain Bacteria; phylum Verrucomicrobiota; class Verrucomicrobiia; order Verrucomicrobiales; family Akkermansiaceae; genus Luteolibacter. The sequence goes on from JBIPND010000426.1 coordinate 2,200, forward strand.
AGTCGCACACCCAGATCGGGATGTCCGAACGCACGTCCTGGATCGGCGTGACCGTGTGATTCAAATGGGCGTTCATCACCTCGGCACCGGTCTGGCCATCGAACGGATACTGGCCGGTGAGCGCCTGATAGTAAACACAGCCCATCGCATACATGTCGGTGCGCGCATCCAGCGGAACCCGCTCGAACTGCTCGGGTGCCATGAAAAAGATCGAACCAAAGACGGCTTCGAGCACCTCGATCTCCTCCTTCGACTGGTTATGGGTCAGCGTGGCCAAGCCGAAATCGACGATTTTCACCTGGAATTTCCCGGATGGCAGCCAGGTGAGCATCAGGTTCGACGGCTTGAGATCGCTGTGAATCAAATCCAGTTCCTGCGCCGCAATCAGCGCCTCCTGCGTTTGCATCGCCAGCTCGCGGAAATCCGGCCAAGTGAGCGGTGCGCGCTCGATCAACTCATCGAGGGTTTTGCCGCTGATCAATTCCATCACCACGTAGGGGCCGTCCTCGTCGGAGCCGACGTCGTAAATCGTGACGATGTGCGGGTGCTGCAGCGACGCCAGCGCTCCGGCTTCCTTGATCAGCTGGCGGGTGGATTCTTCCTGCAATTCCTTGTCGCCGGTGGCCGCCGCGATCCGTTTGATGGCCACTTCGCGGCTCATTCTGGTGTCATATCCCCGGTAAACGGCACCAAGCCCTCCTTGGCCAATCTTTCCGCGGATTTCGTAACGTTCTTCCATGATTTCGGCTTGATTCAGATTGCGGAAAATAACTTCCGGCGGCAACCAGGAAAACCCGTAATCATGAGGCGGCGCGTTCCAACCGTTCCCGGCGATAGAGCGTGGGCGACTGGCCGGTGATCCGGGCGAAGCTCCGGTTGAATTGTGAGAGTGACTGATAACCGACCAGAAAGGCGATTTCGGAGATGCGGGCCTCGGGCCGCAGGAGTTCCCGTTTTGCCCAGTCGATCCGGCAGCGGTTGACGTAATCGGTGAGGGTCAGGCCGGCCGAGTCCTTGAACAAGCGGCAGAAGTGCGACTCGCTCAGGCCGGCCTGCCGCGCCACCTGGCCGAGGGGCAGCGGTTGGTCGAGATTGGCGTGAATGTATTTGCGCGCTTTGGCGATGGCGGCCGGCTCGCTGCCTTCTTCGATGATGGCCAGCGAGTCGGCGTGCTCGCTGAGTTGCTCGGCGAAACTTTGAAGCAGCGTGACCATGCTTTGATAGCGCAGCGGCTCGACAAAGCGGGTTTGCAGATAGGCGCTCTTGAGTTGTTGCTGGGACTTTTTGTCCAGGGTCTTGCGGCCGATCGCACCGAGGATGGTTTCGAACATCTCTTCGCTGGGCGTTTGACTGAATACTTGGCCAGTCTTCATGAAGCCGATCACCGCGGCTCCCAGCTTGATCGGCACCGCGGTGGCGCAAAGTCCGGCAAAACAATGGCAGGTGGTTGGGCCGCTCACTTCCGCCTCCTGCATCAGCCGCCGATTGGTATCGAGGCAGGCATTGCAGGCGCTTTTGCAGAGGTTGAGCGCTTCGCAAAACGGACTGCGGTTGACATTTTGGTCATCCAGACACCAGCCGTCGGGGTCTGCGGAGACCAGTCGAAGTGGCAGACCGGTGGCGATCCGGAAGGCTTCCTGATACAGTTTGAACCGTTCCGA
>JBIPND010000030.1:0-11877 GCA_044374015.1 Luteolibacter sp.
GGTAATCCACCGCGCCGGGCCGGGTGAACACCGAATGATCGATTTCCACTTGGGAAAAAGCCCACCTCAGGCACAACCCCGTGAGCACCAGCTTGAGCGAAAAAACCAGAAACGCCTTCATGCAAGCCGGGGAAAACGATCGCCTCAGGCGGATTTCTCGATTTCCCGCGCGATGGTTTCGACGTTTTCGAGAATCCCCTTGGCGGCGTCCGAGGTGCCGATTTTCAGGCCGAAATGTTTTTCCAGCCCCACCACCAGTTGCAGCGCATCCACCGAATCCAGCCCGAGCCCGCCCGCACCGAAAATGGGAATGGTGTCGCCGATCTCCGATGCCGCCTGATCGAGCATCAGCTCATCCACCATCACCTCCTTGATTTTCTGCCGCAGTGCGTCGCCGTCCATGATTTTCTTGTTAGGGATACTATAAGATGCCGCCGTCGATTTTCAACGCGGAACCCGTGATATAGGCGGCGTCGGTGCTGGCGAGAAAATAAACCGCCGCGGCCACTTCGTCGGGTTTGCCGAACCGCCGCATCGGGATGCCGCGCTGCGCATGTTTGCGCGCTTCCGCATCCATTTCGCCGAGCGCTTCGGTGTCGATGAAGCCGGGCAGCAGCGAGTTCACGGTGATGCCGGAGCGGGCGACCTCCTTGGCCAGCGTCTGGCTGAGGGCGACCACGCCGGCCTTGGCCGCGGCGTAATTGGTCTGGCCGAGAGGTGGCAGCACCGCGCTGAGCGAGGCGATGTTGATGATCCGCCCGAAGCGCTGGCGCATCATCGGCGTGACCACCGCGCGGCAGCCGTGAAAGACAGCATCCAGATTTGCGGAAATCACCGAATGCCACGTTTCATCCGGCATCGCGGCGAGCAGGCAGTCGCGGTGCATGCCGGCGTTGTTCACCAACACGTCGAGGCGGCCATCGGTTTCGATGATTTTTTCGACCGCACTTTTCCACGCCGCGGGATCGGTCACTTCCAGATCTAGCAAATGGCAGCGGCCGGCGGACTCGTCTGCTAGAAGCCCGGCCTGCCCGCGGTTTTTCCGGACTCCCAGCCAGACGCTGGCTTCCGCATCGTGATGGAGGAAATACCGTGCAATGCCAAGGCCCAGTCCGCCGTTTCCTCCAGTGATTAAAATCGAACGCACCCGCGCAGAATCTCCTGCCCGCGTGGCTTGGTCAATTTCAATACCGCCACCTATTCCGGCTTGGGGTAGATGCAGGCGTCGATCACGGACAGCACCTCATCCAGGAATTCCTTGGGCGCGGGTCCGATTCGTTTCAACGCTCTTGCTCGAAAATCGACGGATTTCACCTGCTCGCACATCACGAAACCCGTAAGTCCGGATCCGCCCGGCACGCCCACATGAAAGGGGGTTTTTCGATCCGCGTTGGTGATCGGGCAACAGATGGCGAGTCCGGTCGCGCGATTGAATGCGGTGACGCTGACCACCAAGGCCGGGCGGCGTCCCTTCTGCGCGTGGCCGGCCTGGGGATCAAACGTGATCGTCACGAAATCCCCTTGCTCTGGAATGATGCCACGCATCACCAAACCTCCTTCCCTTCCGCCTTCCCCCAATCAGGTCCCACCGCAAATGCACGCGGGGAACTCTCCGCGATCAGATCTTCGATCCGGTGCCGCCCGCGGACCGGCAGCGATTCCGCCACTGGAGTAATTGTAATCTGCGAATGATCCCCGGAGACTTCCACAACCACCGGCGCGCCAACAGACATTCCCAGAGTTTCGACCATCGACTTCGGGAGGCGCACCCCTTGGCTATTGCCCCATCGTTGCAGTGTGGTTCTCATGACGAGGAGTATAGCCCGTGGCTATACCCCATCAAGGAGTAAATCAGCCTAACGGGTTCTTCAGATCAGGGGTGGCGGCGCGGATGTCATCGAAGATCGGGGTGCACTCGCGCTCGACGCAGGTGGCGGCGTAGAGGAACAGCGCCGCGGACCAGGTCTGCCAATCGCGCCCGCTGGGTCTGCCGGTCTGTGCTTTGCACCACTCGTTGAATCCCCACTCCGCTTCATTTTCGTGCCACGGCTTCACCAACTCGGCCAGCGCGGCCAGTTTGCGGCGGGCCAGTTGGAAACGGCCCGCGGCCACCAGGGCGGCAATGTAGAATCCGCAGATGAACGGCCACACCCCGCCGTTGTGGTAGTCGCCGGGTGGATTGTATTCTTCATAGCGCGGCAGCCAGTCCGGGTGGGCCGGCAGAATGAAGGGAAACAGATTGGGCGGAAGATCGACCGCCAGATCGCCGCCGCGGCGCATCGCCTTGCACTCGCTTTCCACCCATGCGATCAACCGCCGACTGCGGCTCGGGGAGCCGACACCCGTCAGCATCGCCAGACTGTTTCCTAACAAATCAAACCGGTGGCTTTGGAACAGCTTGTAGGAATACAAGGTATAATACGGCTTGTGGGCGGAGACGAGGCCTTCGTGGACATGGGGATTCTTGCGTTTTCCCGCGACCTCGAAACGGTTCATCAGGTCGCGCAGAATCCGTGCCTGCTCTGGTTGGCCGAACTGGACGAGATAGGCATAGACAATCGAGTTCACATACAAGCCGTATCCCATCACATACTGTTCGTCGCGCCAGTCGCTGGTGGGTAGCTGGGCGACCATCACCCGGTCGTCGGGACTTTGGTATTCCATCCAGGTGAGGGCTTTCCGCGCCGCTTCTTCCAGAAAATCCAGTTCGCCGGTGGTGCTGCGGTAGGCTCCGAGCCCGAACAGAAACAAAGGGGTGGTGTCGCTGGCCCCGCGGTCATCGGGGTCGTGTGCCAGTGATGGAACGTGGCCGCGCGTCGTCTGGTTTTTCGCCAGGGCTTCGAGGGTGCGGCGCAACGCGTCCATGAGCCGTGGCTCTCCGCTAACACAATAGCCGAGCGCGCAAAACATCAGATCTCGGGTGTAGGGTTCCGGGTAGCCCCAGCCAGCGGTGCGCGGCAGGCCGCGGCACGGGCCTCTGGCATTGTGCAGCAGCACTTCAATGGCAGCCTGCCTGGCTTGATCGATCAGTGATTGGCTCTTGGGGTTCATGGGGACGATTTCAAGGGATGGATTTGATGGCCTAGTAAATGCCAAGACGGGTGGAAATGAGATTGGCGAAGCTTTCGGCGACCTTTCGATAGCCGAAGCGTTCGATGACGCGCTTGCGACCGGCCTCGCCCATGCGCTGCCGCAGGGCGGGATCCCGCATCAGGCGCAGCAGATGTTCGGCGATGTCCGGCACGGAGGCGCGGTAGTCCGCGGTCCGCAGAAACGGAAGTGTGATGCGGCGTGGTTCGTCGAAACCATGGTCCTGCCCCAGCACCGTTTCGCTGATCTTGATCTCCTGGGCCACCCCGGCAAGCAGCGCCGTTTCGCCGTGCACCATGGTGTCATGGAACGCCATCGCATCGATCGCGATCACCGGTTTGCCGCAGGCATTCGCCTCCACTTGAATCATGCCGAATCCTTCCAGGCGTGAAGGAGCGGCGTAGATATCACAAGCCGCCAGCAGATAGGGCATGAAATTGCGGGAAACGACGTTGGAGGTATAAACCACGTTTTTATCGATCCCGAGGTGTTGGGCCAATTGGAGATCCACCTGGTTCTGACTCGTGGTCCGCGGCTGTGGCCAGACTTTGCACACATACTTCCAATCCGGCGCTTCCTGGTCGATCAGCGCGAGGGCCTGCATCACTTCCTGGGCACCCTTGGAAGTGGCGTCGCCGCCAACGGTTAGAACCATGATCTGGTCATCGGCCACCCCCAATGCCTCGCGGATCGCGAGCACTTTCGGATCGTTGCGGTCACGGGGAATGAAGGTTTCTGTGTCACAGCCGACGGGAAGCACCTCGATGAGGTCCGCATTGATGCCGTCACGGATATAGGTTTCTCTAACCCAGTTCGAGGTGACGAGGATGAGAGGCAGCGAGTTCAGGACATCGTGGTAGGCCGCCACATAGCCATCGGCCACGAACCATGGAACGGGCCTCATGCCACAGCGGATCGGATGGAGCACCAATTGGGGAGAGTGCCCCCAGAAACCGATGCCCACCACGACATCCGGCTCAAACCACCGGTAATACCATTCCTTTTCCTGCGGCGACTCGAAATGCGCGGCATGCACGTCCACGCCGAGTTCGCGCAGTCCGCGGCAGAGCAGATCGCCCTGGGTCGCAAGCCCTGCGGGGGATGGAGGATAGTCGTAGAGGGCCAGGATTTTCATGGTGGCAGTTGGATCGTTTCGAGAAAATCGACAGCATCGCGGGGAGAGCGGAAGATATGGAAACCCTCCTCGCGGGGCGTGCAGCGGGCTTCCCAACTGTTTTCGGAAAACCCATAGAGCTCAGTGATCAGGCGGCGCTTTTCGCGCCAAACTTCATCATCCAGATCAAGGCGCAGATCCGCTCCATCCATGACGTTTGGTAGATGGGCTCCACCCCCGTCTTGATAGGCGAACATCCAGAGTTGGTCCGCATGGACGCGACCGCTCTCCCATAAGTTGACGACCGCCCGGCAACATTCCTCGTGACGTCGATGGCGGGTGTATTCGCCGCAAGGCCCATGGGTGATCACCAAATCAAACCGCCTTCCCTGCAACAAGCGCTCCACGGTTTGACACAGCGTTTCACAATCCAGAGGTTCCTGACCGGGCCCGTCGTCAAGATCCGCCATTTCCCCGTCCGCCGCGAGACACTCCAGCACCCGCCGGAATTTCGGCGCGCGGTCGGGATCGCTGGCCCGGCACAGGGTCACGATCCACCAGCGCCACCCGGGGTGCGACAGGATCAAGCCTCCGCTCCACAAACTCTCGTCGTCGGGATGGGCGACCACCATGGCGGCCTGCGCTCCGGCAGCGGGTGTCCCCATGGAAATCGAGCGGGCCATGATCGTGCGCCTGATGGATGATCAGACAGTGGCAACACTGCCACAGTTTCAGCCGGCCTCAACTTCAAATCCGCGGGTGTTTTTGGTGATCCCGAGGTTGGCGATTCAACCCCGTTGGGCATGCGCGTCAAGCGAACGCCATCGTTCGCGAATTTGATATAAGGAGGGGCGGACTTCGGCCGCCCAGGCCATGAGTGGACCATGGGATGCGATTCTCCCTGCTGATGGACTTTCCATGGGCGGGGCGGCCGTAGTCCGCTCCTCCTTAAAGGTGCCGCGATTTCGTTTTCTGATGGATTGCAGGGTTAACTTGACGCTCATGCCCGTTGGGGTAAAATGCCCCGCCATGACCGTTCCCAGGGTAGCCGGAATACGCCAACCCTGGGCTTTGATACGGAATCCCGTTGGGATAAATTCTCATACCGCAACGCGGTTTTATCCCGAAGCCCAGTTGGCGCAATTTTAAGAATCTTGGTTTAGAAGGCCTCTGATCGGCCCCACAGGGGCGCGAAAACCTAACTCGCACCCTGGCTTTCCTCGGCGTCCGGTTTGCGGAAGCGATCGGCGATCTGCATGACGGTGATGGTTAGGGCGGGCAGGAAGGTCAGGGTGATGACGGCGGTGCATCCCAGGCCGAACAGCACGATGGCGGCGACGCCGCGGTAGAGTTCGGTGCCCGCACATGCCGATGAGGGTGGCCGAGCCGGAGCGCAGGAACCCGTAAAGCACCGCCGCCGCCAGCACGGCACCGATGAAAATGTTGGTCCACACGTTCCTAACCGAATCTTCGACGTAGCGCACGTCCTCGTTGCTGAGCAGCATCCGCAGCCCCTCGCGCGCGAGGATGTCGCGGTTGATCTGGTCCACGACCGGCAGCACCGCGCGCTTGATCGCGATGACGTTGGAGCCCGTGTCGCGGATCAGCGAGAGCCGGATGTTAGGCTCGCCGTTGGTGTAGGAGCGGTTGCGGATTTCGAAATGGTCGAGGCGGACCTCCGCCACGTCGCTGAGGCGGGTGATCGCATCCCCGCGGCGGGCGAGAATCAGGTTGCGCAGTTCGTCGAGCGATTCGAAACGGCCGATCGTGCGCAGCAGGTAGCGGCGTTTTCCGCTGTCCACATCGCCGGCGGACAGATCGACGTTGCGCTCCCTAACCGAATCTCTCAGCGTGGCCAGCGAGATCTTGCGCTCCGCCAGTTTCGCCGGATCGACGAGGATCTGGATCTGCCGTTCCGCGCCGCCGCCGATTTCCACCTGCGAGACTCCAGGCACCCGCTCTAACGGAGCGCGCGCGTTATCGTCGATGAAATCCAACATCATGTCCATGTCGAGCCCCCTAGGGTTTCCCTCGAGTGGCACCACGCGGAAGCTGATGAAGGCGTTGTAGGAAAACGAATCGGTCCGCAGCACCGGTTCGTCCACATTTTCCGGATACGAGGGCACCTGGCTCAGGGCGTTGTTCACCCGCAGCAGCGCCTCGTTCACGTTGGTGCCGAAGGGGAATTCCAGCTCGACCGTGGCCCTGCCGGTGGAGGCCTCGGAGGTCATGCGCTGGAGGTTCGGCAGGCCGCGCAGGTATTCCTCCTGCTCGATGATGATTTCCTTCTCCACGTCCTGCGGCGTCGCGCCCGGCCATCCGGTCTCGATGGAAATGACACGCGTGTCCAAATCCGGGATCATCTGGATCGGCACCCGGGTGGCCGCGATGACACCTAACAGCAGGATCATCGCCGTGACCACCGTCACCAGCGTGCCCCTTTTCAAAATGCCCTCCATCATTGCGCGGCGGGGGTGCTGTCCGGCTGGGCGGGCAGGATTTCAACCGTCTGCCCCTCGCGGAGCGATTCATTGCCGCGCAGCACCACCCGGTCGCCCGCGGCGATGCCTTTCACGATTTCGATAGATTCTGTTAGCGCCTGTCCCAGATCGACCACCCGCGACTTCGCCACCGTTTTGCCGCCTTCCTCGCTGACGGTCCAGACTTTCGCCGTGCCGTCCGGGAAGCGCACGATCGCGTCGCGCGGCACTTGCAACACCTCGTCATCTTCGCGGAACACGAACATCACGCGGCCGGACATCCCGGCGGCCGCCAGGCCTTGCGGATCCTCCATGTCGATGCGGGCGAGAAACGTCCGCGCCACCTCATCCTTCACCGGCACAATCACCGCGAGCTTTCCGGGGAGCGGTTGATCCGGATAGGCGTCGAGCCGCACGCTCAGCGAAGGGTTCTTTTCGAGCACCGCGAACAACTCCTGCGGTGCCTGCACGTCCATCCGCAGGCTGGCGGTTTCTACCAGCTCCACCACCGGCATGCCCGTTTGCACCCACTCGCCCTCCTCGGCGAGTTTTGCGCGGATCACGCCGTCGAAGGGAGCCACCAGGCGGTGCCGCTCGACGAGCGCCTGTTGTTCTTTTTCCATCACCTCACCGCGGCGCAATTCCGTGGCCCGGACTTTCACCGCGCTCTCGCGGCTTTCGGCCTCCGATTTGGGAAACGCGCCGGTTTTTGCCAGATTCTGCGCCTCCAGATTCAGGCGGCGGGCATCCTCCAGTTCCAGCGCCGCCTGTTCCCGCTCCACCGCCACCCGGTCCAGAGCGATGGCCGCCAATTCGTCGTCCAACTCCATCAGCACGTCGCCGGTTTTCACCACATCGCCGGCATCCACTTTGAGCTGCCGGATCAGGCCGCTGGTGCGTGCGGACAACCGCGCGTGCCGCCTGGCCGTCACCGATCCGCTGAGCTCCAGGCGTTTTTCCACCGCCATCCGCGCCGCCGTCACCACGTTCACGGGTTTCGGCGGTTCTTCCGCCGCCGTGACCCACGTCGCGGCGGCGATCCACAGTCCAGCGGCCATGCATTTAAAATCCATTCGGGAGTTTGTACTCATCTCGTCGGAACTCAAGGCTTCAGGCGGACTTGGGTCGGCCGCGGCTCATGCGATGGACTTCGCGAGGGAGACGCAGCGAGAAAGAATGAAGAATTTGATCACGGATAAGAGGATTGATAGATGGGTGCTACGTCATGGTCGCATGATGGATCTCCTAACTGTTCCGTCCATCCGGATTCAAGAGTCTTCATCCGTGTCAATCCGTGCCATCCGTGGTCGAAAATCTTTTCTTCTCCGGAGTGTGGGATTTTCATAAGCTCCACATGAAATTCACCGCAACTCATGGACCTCACTGACCCAAAACTTCTCAAGCTGAAGGGCGTTCTCTTCTTGCTGCTCGGCATGCTGAGTGCGGGGATCTTGCTCGCGATGGTTCCGGACTTGAGAGTGCTGATGCTGCTGGCGATTTGCGTTTGGGCGTTCTCCCGATTTTACTATTTCGCGTTTTACGTGCTGCATCACTACGCCGACCCGAATTTCCGTTATTCCGGGCTGTGGGATTTGATCCGGTATTTGGTGACGGGCAAGCCGCGATGATTGGATTCCGGAGCTTTCTTAAAAATCAGAGATTCGTGGGATTCGTCCGATTCGCGGTTCCAACATCTTCGGAATAACTGGCAGCTCCCGGTTCTGACAGGCGGACTGAAGATCCGCGGTCCGATTTTGGGGAAAAAAGAGAAATTTGCCCGTTGCCATGATGGCCGGGGCTCGTAAACATGTTTTTGCTGATGGCTGAAACGACTCCTGCTGTTGAAATCAAGAACCTGGTGAAGGACTTCAAAACGTCTTTCCGCCGGGAGATGCTGCGTGCGGTGGATGACGTCACGATCCGGATCATGCCGGGCGAGGTCTACGGCCTGATCGGGCCGAATGGCTCAGGGAAATCGACGACGATGAAGGCGCTGCTGGGGCTGGTGGCACCGACGGCCGGGACCTGCGCGATTTTCGGCAAGGATTCGCTGAAGGTGGACTCGCGCAATGACGTGGGATTTCTGCCAGAGAATCCGTATTTTTACAAACACCTGAGCGGCGCGGAGACGCTGCGGTTTTACGGCAAACTCTGCGGACTGAAGGGGCGCCCGCTGGAGGAGCGGGTGAGTGAGTTGTTAGCGCTGGTCGACCTCGAGGAGGCGCGGGACCGGCGGATCGGCGGTTATTCGAAGGGCATGCTGCAACGCATCGGGCTGGCGCAGGCGCTGGTGCAGGAGCCGCGGCTGGTGATTCTCGACGAGCCGACGGCGGGGGTGGATCCGATCGGGTCGCGGCAGATCCGGGATTTGATCATGACGCTGCGCGAGCGGGGGATTACGGTTTTCCTTTGCTCGCATTTGTTAGAGCAGGTGCAGGAGGTGTGCGACCACGTTGGAATTATTTTCCGCGGAAAAATGGTGAAAGAAGGCCGCCTCGAGGACCTGATCGCGATCGAGGACCAGACCGAGATTATTTTGAAGGACGCTAGCCCGGAGCTGATTTCCCAAATCACCGCGCTGGTGGGCAATTCGCCCGGGGCTTCGCTGGTGCGCACCGGCAAACCGCGCACCACCCTGGAGCGCCTGTTCCTCCGCGAGACGACCCAAGGAGACAAGTCATGAGCACCGCCACCCATTCCCAAGGCTCGCACACGGGCCGCATTCTGGTCATCGCGCTGCATGCTTTCACGCAGCTGGTGCGGATGAAGGTGTTCTATTTCCTGGCGGTTTTCGGCGTGATCGCAATCGCCAGCAATTTTTTCGACCTGCCGCAGCATGAAGGGCCGGAATCGGCGGGCATCAACGTGCTGCGCTCGATCAAAAGCTGGTCGCTGGGGACGATGACGTTGTTTTCGGTGGTGCTCTCGATCGTGGCGACGGCGCTGCTGTTGCCGAAGGATGTGGAGGACCGGACGCTTTATACGATTCTGGCGAAGCCGGTGCCGCGGTTCGACTATCTGGCGGGAAAATTGTTAGGAGTGCTGCTGTTGGTGTTCGTTTCGCTGGCGCTGATGGATGTGCTGATGACCTCGGTGCTGCACATCCGCACCGGGATGGTGATGGAGCAGCAGGTGGCGATGGCGCAGGCGCAGGAGTGGCCGGAAGAGGCGATCGCCTCGCTGCGGGCGGAAACGCTGACGCACGGGCCTAACTGGTCGTTGCAAGGGGCGGTGTTCGCGGTGTTTTTGCGGGCGTCGATCATGGCATCGCTGGCGCTGCTGATCTCGACTTTTTCGACGAGCACGTTGTTCACCACCATCATCAGTTTCCTGATTTATTTCATCGGCCACTTCCAGGCGGACGCACGCGACGTCTATCTGCAGGCCGGGGCGGCGGGTGAGGGCGTGTTCGCCAGGATCGCTTCGCTGTTGATCTCGCTGGTGCTGCCGGATTTCCAGTTGTTCAACGTGATCGACGCGGTGATCGAAGGGCAGGTGTTTCCGCTGGTGATGTTGGCGAAATTGACGCTGATCGGGTTGTTTTACGCGGTGTTTTTCACCTTGGCGTCGTGGTATATTTTCGCGGAAAAAGAATTTTAAGATCGTGAAACGCTGGCGGAAAACCGGGATTCTGATGGTGGCCTTGCTCGCCTTCGGGGCGGTGCGCATGCCCTTCGAGGCGGCGCTGAGCAAGGACCTGCGGGGTGCCGGACTGACGCCGCCGCCGCTGGAAATCGGCACCCGCGATAAAATCGGGCAGACCAGTTCCGCAGTCGCGCTGGGCGGATTGCGGACGCTGGTGGCGACGTTTTTGAACCTCCGGGCGTTTTCGTTTTTCCAGGAACAACGCTGGGATGATGTGGCGGATACCTTCGACACCATCGTCGATCTGGCACCGCGGACCCGCTATTACTGGGAAACCGGCTCGTGGCACATGGCCTACAACGCGGCGTCCTATTACATGAACGATTCGACGATGCCTTCGCTGCGCCGGCGCGAGTCGTGGCGGGCGGCGATCCTCAAAGGCCGCGCATTTCTGGAACGCGGCATCCGCAACAACCCGGGCGACTGGAGCCTGCATGCCAATTTGGGATTCCTGCTCTCGGACACCAACAAATACCCGGCTTTCCGCGATCCGGACGAGACCTTTGCCGCGGCGGCGGAGGCCTACGGCAAGGCGGCCGCCACCGGCAAGGCGCTGGCTTATGTGGAGCGCTCGCAGTTTTATTCGCTCGCCCGCGTGACCGGGAAGGAGAAGGAAGCCCTCGCCATGGCGCGCTCGCTCTATGCCATCCCACGCAACCGCACCCCCACCCTGCTGGTGCTGTTGTTCGTGCTCGAAGCCCACGAAAATCCGGCGATGGACGGCGTGAGACGGTCGATCGAATTGTTCGAGACGCCGGAAAAAGCGTATGAGGCGCTCACCGGCCACTGGCAGCGGACGCGCGAGCGTTTTCCGATCGATGGCGTGGCGCAGGCCTTGGAGGGGTTGGAAAAAATGCTCTCGATCCCGGCGGATGAGAGTATTTTCAAGCAGCCGTTGCAGACCCCCGCCAGCCTTGACCAGTGGTTCAAGGATTAACGGCAGGTTTCGTCTCGACAGACCCGCCTTCCATGGCGAACCTCGCAACTCACTCTTCTACCCACTCCATGCGGATCGCTCTTTTCGGTGACATTCACGCCAATTTAGAAGCCCTCGAGGCCGTCCTCGAAGATGCTTCGCAGCAGGGTGTCACGGATTATGTCTGCCTGGGCGACGTGGTCGGTTACAACGCCGACCCCTCGGCCTGCCTGGAAATCGTGCGGGCGATGAACTGCCCGACCGTGAAGGGCAACCACGACGAGGATGCCTCCGGCAACCACTCGCTCGACAGCATGAATCCAGTCGCCGCCGCCGCCCTCGAATGGACCCGGCTGCAACTCAGCGACGAGCAGCGCCAATGGCTGACCCGCCTGCGGATGGTCCGCCAGGTGTCCGACTTCACCGTGGTCCACAGCACCCTCGACCAACCGGCGAATTGGAACTACGTGACCAACCGCTTCGACGCGATGTCGAATTTTTCCTATCAGTTCACCCAGCTCTGTTTCCACGGCCACACCCACGTGCCGCGGGTTTACATGAAAACCGACAAGGTGGTGGAAGTCCCCGCCGAGGCGGTGGTGATCGAGGACAACGCGAAGTATTTCATCAAC
>JBIPND010000427.1:0-3853 GCA_044374015.1 Luteolibacter sp.
TCGCGGTGGGGATCTTCCTGGTCCAGGATTTGGTGGTGATCCTGATTCTAACATTCCTGGCGGGCATGACCGGCGGCGTGGATCTGGATGCGGGCAAGGTGGCGGTCGGGCTGGGAAAGGCCTTCGGCGGCATGGGCTTGCTGCTGGCTTTGTCATTGCTCGCTTCGAAATACCTGCTGCCGCGGCCGTTCCGCTGGGCGGCGCGCTCGCCGGATGTGCTGCTGGTGTGGGCGCTGTCGTGGTGCTTTTTGTTGGTGATGGCGGCGCACGCGTTCGGACTCTCGCTGGAGGTCGGCGCCTTTCTCGCAGGCCTGAGCCTGGCGCAGCTTCCCTACAACGACGACCTGCGGCGGCGGGTGCATCCGCTGATGAATTTGTTCATCGCGGTGTTCTTCGTTTCGCTGGGCGTGCGCATGGACGCCAGCGGCGCGGCGGCCAACTGGTGGCCCACGCTGGTGCTGGCGCTGTTCGTGCTGATAGGCAATCCGCTCATTTTCATCCTCATCATCACGCGCATGGGATACAGCAGCCGGACCTCGTTCCTAACAAGCGTGACGGTCGCGCAGATCAGCGAGTTCTCGTTCATTTTCGCCGGCATGGGGCTGAGCCGCGGATTGATCGGCGCGGACATCCTCTCGATCACCGCGCTGGTGGGGGTGGTCACGATCGCGGTTTCCTCCTACATGATTCTCTACAATCACCAGCTGTATCGATTTTGCGAACGGCGCGGGTGGCTCGACTGGCGGATTTTACGCAGCGCCGATGCTGCGGAGGATGCGGCCGTGGCGGGGCATGGCAGTCCGCTCTCCAGCCATGTCATCGTCGTCGGGATGAACTCGCTGGGGCGGCAAATCGTCCAGCGGCTGCACGAGCAGGGTGAGACGGTGCTGGCGGTGGATACGGATCCGGTGAAGCTGGAGGGCCTGCCCGGGCGCACGCTGCTGGGCAGCGTGGAGTTTCTATCGGTTCTTCAGGAGGCCGGGCTGGAGCGGGCGAAGCTGTTGGTTTCCGCGCTGCGGATCGAGGATGCGAACGACCTGCTGGCGTTCCGCTGCCAGAGCGCGGGGGTGCCCTCGGCGATCCATGTGGTGGACCTCTCGGTGGTGGACAACCTGTTGGAACTTGGCGCGGACTATCTGATGATCCCCAAGGTGGATGGAGTGAAGGCGCAGGTGAAAATGCTGCGGGAAATCGGAATCCTGAAGCCATGAATCTTTTTGCCATTCTGTTACTAACTGCGGCGGCGGCCTATGGAATCGCGCGCTGGCTGCGGCTGCCGTCCCTGCCGGCGCTGATCGGCGCGGGGATGGCGCTCAATTTTTCGGGATTCCTGCCGGCCGGATTCCAGTTAGGTTCCGGTGACGACGACGAGCATGCCGGAGCGGCGCTGCGGGTTCTGGAGTTGGGGCTGGTGTTCCTGGTATTTGCATCGGGCGTGGAGCTCAATCCGCGGCGCTTCGCCAAGCGCGGGCGGACGGTGGCGTGGGTGGGCGGGGTGCAGTTCGCGGTGTCCGCGCTGATCGGCTTCGGCACATCGCGGTGGATGGGTTTTGACAAGATCGAGTCCGCCTATCTCGGCTTTGGTCTGGCTGCGAGTTCGACCCTGGTGGTGCTCAATCAACTGCGGTCCCGCCACGTGATGTTCGAACCCTTCGGCCGGGTGATCACCGGGGTGTTGCTGTTGCAGGACGCGCTGCTCATCGCGGTGATCGTGGTGCTTTCGCGGCTGGGAGAGGACTCGTTGAGAATCGGCTTGGGCCTGGCCGAGGCGCTGCTGTTAGGCGGGGCGGCCTGGCTGGCGCAGAAGCACCTGATTCCGCAACTGGTGAAGCGGACCAAGCCGGATGAGGAGAGCCTGCTGTTGTGGCTGGTGGCGGTGTTGTTTGTGTTTGTGGGGATCGCCTTTTCGCTCGGCTTGCCGCCCATCGTGGGGGCTTTCGCGGGTGGTTTTGCGTTTTCGGCATTTCCGCTCAATGGCCTGGTGCGCGCGCAACTCTCGTCTCTATCGGATTTTTTCCAGGCGCTGTTCTTTGTCGCGCTGGGAGCGCTGGTGGGTGTTCCGGATGCGGCGGACTGGTGGACGGCCCTGCAGTTTTCCGCGATCGTCATGTTTGTCACGCCGCCGCTGGTCACCGCGGTGGCCGAGTGGCGTGGGATGAGCACGCGGGCATCGATCGAGAGCGGGCTGTTATTGGCGCAAACCAGCGAATTTTCACTGCTGCTAGGGGTGAGCGGTATGGCGCTCGGGCACCTTTCACCCGAAGGTTTCGGAATTCTGGCATTGACCACGGTGATCACGATGACGCTCACGCCGTGGATCGGGCGGGAAGAAACGGCGCGCGCGCTGTTGCCACTGCATCCCTTCCGCCGCCACGGTGCCGCGGAGAAGGTGCCGTCCGGGCACGTGCTGCTGTTAGGGTTCGGCTCCGCCGGGATGTGGACCTTGAAGCCGCTGCTGGCGCAGGGCGAGGACGTGCTGGTGGTGGATGACGATGCGGTGGTCTGCGCGGAGTTGGCGCGGCGCGGGGTGCGGGTTCTGCGCGGCGATGGCTCGGAAAAGGAGATTCTGCAAAGGGCCGGCGCGGCGGATGCCAAGCTGGTGATCGCCTCGATGCGGCGGGTGGGCGATGCACTCAAAGTGCTCGAACACGTGCGCGAGGTGCCGGTGGTGGCCCGGGTTTTCGAGGAGCACGAGGCCGAGCAAATCCGCGCCGCCGGCGGCGTGCCGGTGATGAACTCCCAAGCGGCGGCGGAGACATTCATCGAGTGGTTTGCGGCGAACGACCGGCTGAACGGCGATGATGCGCCGTAGTGGTTAGATCGATGCGGCACCTCAGGTGAGGATCTGCCGGACCACGGAGGCGGGTTCGACGCCGGTTAGCTTTTGGTCGAGGCCTTGGGAGCGGAAGGTGAAGGTTTGGGAGTCGATTCCGAGGAGATGCAGCAGGGTGGCGTGCAGGTCGTGGACGGAAACCGGATCCTTGGTGATGCCGTAGCCGAGTTCGTCGGTTTCGCCGTGGACGGTGCCGCCCTTGATCCCGCCTCCTGCTAGAAACACCGAGAACGCCTTGATGTGGTGGTCCCGGCCGTTGCCCTGGGCCATCGGAGTGCGGCCGAACTCGCCGCCCCAGACGACGAGCGTATCTTCCAACATGCCGCGCTGCTTGAGATCGGTGAGCAGCGCGGCGGTCCCCTGATCGACGAGTTTCGCGGTGGTGGCGATGCCTTTTTTGATCCCGCCGTGATGGTCCCAGCCGCGGTGATAGAGCTGGATGAAGCGCACGCCGCGCTCGGCGAGGCGGCGGGCTAACAGGCAGTTGGCGGCGAACGATCCGTCGCCGGGATTGCAGCCGTAGAGGTCGAGGGTTTGTTTGAATTCCTCCTGATAGGCCATCAGCTCGGGCACCGACGCCTGCATGCGGAAGGCGAGTTCGTATTGCTCGATGCGGGTGGCCGCTTCCGGGTCGCGGGTTTTCAGGCCGTTGAGGGAGTTGAGTCGGTTGACGGTCTGGATGAGGTTTTTCTGCGAATCAAAGGTGTTGCCGGGCGGGTTGCGCACGTAGTGGACGGGATCGCCGGCGGATTGGAACTCGACGCCCTGGAGGTGCCCGGGCAGGAAGCCGCTGCTCCACTGGCGGGAGGAAATCGGCTGCGCCTGGCCGCCGCCGACGCTGGTGAGCACGACGAAGCCGGGCAGGTTCTGGCTTTCGCTGCCGAGGCCGTAGAGCACCCATGAGCCCATCGACGCGCGGCCCGGGATGATCGAGCCGGTGTTCATGAATGTGTGCGCGGGATCGTGGTTGATCTGCTTGGTGTGCATTGAGCGGATGACGGCGATGTCATCGGCGTGCTT
>JBIPND010000428.1:0-3851 GCA_044374015.1 Luteolibacter sp.
GAACCCGCCGTTCCCCAACACCAATCTCGCATCCCAGCTCAAGATGATTGCGCGGATCATCGCCTCGCGCACCAATCTTTCCATGAAGCGCCAGGTGTTCTTCGTTCTGCTCGGCGGTTGGGACCACCACACCGAGGTGCTCAACAGCCAGCAAGCCCTTCTTTCCGATGTCGATGGCGCGCTCGGCGCTTTCTGGGGTTCCCTGGGTCTGCTAGGTGTTCAGAACAACGTCACTCTCTACACCGCCTCGGACTTCGGCCGCACGCTTACCTCGAACGGTCGCGGCACCGACCACGCGTGGGGCGGCAACCAAATCGTTATGGGCGGAGCGGTCAATGGAGGACGCATCGTGGGTCAGTACCCATCCCTTGCGCTGGGTACCGGCATCGACACCGGTCGCGGCCGGTTGATCCCGACCACCTCGGTGGATCTCTACAGCGCGGAACTCGCCGCCTGGTTCGGAGTTCCAGCGAGCGAAATGGCCACCGTGCTGCCGAATATCGGGAATTTCATCGATCCCATGACAACCCGCTTCCCGCTGGGCCTGCTTGGCAGCTGATCTCCCCGCAACTGAATCTGGGTTCTGTCCCAGCGTTTCGAAAGGTCTACGGGATTTCGGCTTTCGATGAAACGTTGGATTCCTAAGATTCCGGGATTAAACCAGCACTAAATCCATCAGTTCTGTGAAAATCCACCATCTAGCAAGCGTGCTCGCGCTGGTAGCCTCGGTCGCCGCTGCCAAGCCGAATGTCATTCTCATCTTTACCGATGATCTCGGATACGGCGATCTATCCTGTTACGGACAGAGGCACTTCGAGACCCCCAACATCGACCGCCTGGCCTCCGAAGGCATTCGTTTTACGTCTCATTATGCCGGCACTTCGGTTTGTGCGCCATCCCGCTGCAGTCTCATGACGGGTTTTGACACCGGCCATGCGAGTATCCGCGGCAACGGTCCTTTCATACTCCGCCCTGATCCCGAGGACAAAACCATCGCGTCCCTGCTCCGCGAAAACGGTTACGAGACCGGGTTGATCGGAAAGTCCACCGTCACCGGGAACACGCAGACGCCGGAGACGCTCAGGCAGAAAGGATTCGATTACTTTTATGGAACGACCGATCACCGTGACGGTCACTTCCGTTTTCCGAAATTTGTCTATGAGAACGAAAAGCGCATCGAACTGGAAGGCAATACCCTCTATGCCGGGCCCCACTACGATGTGGATTTTTACTCGAAAAAAGCATTGGAATTTGTGGAACGCCAAACCGAAAAGCCGTTCTTTCTGGTTCTGTCTTACCCGGCGCCGCATGCATCCCTCGCCGCCCCAGAAGATGCACTTGCCCGCGTTCGTCCACGGATCCGCAACGAGGAGTCGTATGTGGCTGAAGATCGCTACCTTGCCGACGTGATAGAGGTGAAGGCCACCTATGCAGCCATGATCCTGCGGATCGACGATGCGGTAGGGGCCATTCTTGCCGGTTTGAAGGCCAAAGGGCTCGATGACAATACGCTCGTCATGTTCACCACCGACAATGGTTCGCACAGCGAAGGTGGTTACCGCCACGATATGCTGGATTCCAACGGAATGCTTCGTGGGGGGAAGCGCGATCTCTACGAGGGAGGTATCCGTGTGCCATTTGTCGCGCGCTGGCCGAAAGGAGTGCCTGCTGGCAGGACAACAGATCATCCCAGTGCTTTTTGGGATTTCCTGCCGACGCTTTGCGATCTATCGGGGATCTCGCCCCCGGCGGGCATCCAGGGCATTTCCTACGCACCTGCTCTAACAGGGAAGCCCGATGCCCAAAAAAGTCATGAAACCCTTTACTGGGAACTTCACGAGCACAAGGGACGCCGCGCCCTGCGCATGGGTCCATGGAAAATCGTCCAGTATGTCCTCGTTCCCGGCGCCTTCGGCGAGCCGGAACTCTACAATCTGGATACCGACCTGTCCGAGAAAACCAATATCGCTTCGCAGGAACCCGAACGGGTCAAGGTGATGGTCGAACGAATGAACCGCGCCCGCATCCCCAACGACCGCTTCCCGCATCCCGGATTGGACGGGATATCGCAGTGATCGGATAGGGACACCGAAGCGGGAAAGCTAGATCACCATGAAATTCCCAATCCTCGCACTCATGCTGGCCGCCAGCCTGGTCCACCGCCTTGAAGCCGAAGAGAGGCCGAACATCCTTTGGATCACCTCCGAAGACAATGCCTGGCACTGGCTGGGTTGTTATGGAAACAACGAGGCCCGCACGCCGCGCCTCGACTCCCTGGCTGCCGGTGGACTGCGTTTCAGCCACGCCTATTCCAACGCTCCGGTTTGTGCGGTGGCACGCTCCACCATTCTCAACGGAGCCCACGCCGTCACCCAGGGCACCCAGCACATGCGCAGTCGCCACCCCATCCCGGAGGAATACAAGCCCCATGCCTTCTACCTGCGCGAGCTCGGCTACTACTGCACGAACAACCTCAAAACCGACTATAATTTCAAAGGCGACGACAACGCGATCTGGGACGACTGTTCGAAAACAGCCCACTACCGCAACCGGCCGGATGGAAAACCGTTTTTTGCCATCTTCAACCTCACCGTTTCCCACGAAAGTTCTCTGTTTCCCGATGTGATTGCCGCCAACCGCGAGCGTGGCATCATCCCGCAGACTCCACGGATCCCGCCCGACCGGATCATGGTCCCGCCCTATCTCCCGGATCTACCCGAAATCCGCTCGGACATCGCAATCTATCAGGACAACATCACCGCGCTCGACACCCAGGTCGGCGTCTTGCTCGACGAACTCGAGAAATCCGGCCTCGCTGAAAACACGATCATCTTCTACTACGGCGACCACGGTGGCGCGACTCCCCGGGGCAAGCGCTACCTGTACGACACCGGCGTGCGCGTGCCCCTGCTAATCCACCTGCCCGCGAAATGGCGCCACCTCTCGCCCTTCCCACCCGCAACCGTGATCAATGAACCCGTCTCGTTCGTCGATCTCTCGCCGACCCTCCTGTCATTGGTAGGCCTGGAAAAATCCGCTGCCATGCAGGGCCGCGCGTTCCTCGGGCCGAAACGGACCGAGCCGCCCTCCGATCAACACATCTTCCTTTACGCGGATCGTTTCGACGACGTTTGCGGCATGCGTCGCGGCCTAACCGACGGCAGGTGGAAATACATCCGCCACTTCAGTCCTAACCTCAACGCGGCTCCCTTCAGTTTCTACCCGCTCGGCCAGGCCGGATGGAGCGCCTGGAAAATGGCCTGGCAGTCCGGAAAACTCAAAGGGCCGTTCAAGGAAATCTGGGAAAGCCCGCAACCGGTCGAACTGCTCTTCGACACAGCCGGTGATCCTTGGGAGATGAAAAATCTCGCGACAGACCCCACGCAGTCCGAGCGGCTTCAGGTGATGCGCCAGCGCTTGAAGGAGACGATGATCCGAGCCCTCGACATCGGACTGATTCCGGAACCGATGTTTCACGAGCTTTCCGCCGCGCAACCGGTGGCCACTTATCTGGCCAAGCGCATGGACTCGATTCCGGCGCTTGTGTCGGCGGCTTTCACCGCCTCGCAGCGGGACACGGACAACCTGACGGCTTTCGCCAAAGATCTGACAAGCAGCGATCCGCTGATCCGCTTCTGGGCCGTGCAGGGCTGCCTCGTGCTCGGTCGGGACGCCGGATCCTGCGCGGACACGCTTGTTCGACTGCTAGATGATCCGCACAGCTCCATCCGCGTCGCCGCAGCCCATGCGCTTTACACCCTGGGTCGCGAGGAACTAGGCAAACAGGCGCTTCTGAAGGAGATCGAACATGCGGGAAACGAAGCCTCGCAACTGAACGTCGCGCATGCCCT
>JBIPND010000031.1:0-11830 GCA_044374015.1 Luteolibacter sp.
GACGGACGCGTCCCGCGGAAAAAACAGGAATACCGCGATGAGCAGCAGCGAGCGACCGATTCCCCCGACGAGGATGAAAGGCCGCCGCCTCCCCCAGCGGGTCCTAGCATTGTCCGTGATCTGGGCCATGATGGGATCGGTGATTCCGTCCCAGAGCGTCTTCACACCGATGATGAGTCCTAACAGCAGCGGATTCATCCCAAGTGCCACGACCATCAGCACGTTGAGTAGATTGTAGAAATAATTCGCCATCCCTCCCTCGATGTTGCCGAGAGCGTAATAAGCGATCTCCTTGCGGGGAGCATCGACTTCGCCCAACTCTTCTGCATCCGAAGTATCTGGTTTTTCTGTCAACATAATGGCGGTGTGGTGCGTTAGGATGAAACCTATGAAAGTCCAGGAATGCGTTTGTCTCGCAAGAGCCCCATGATGTCGGCTGGTGGACGCTTGCGGCGGTAAAGATCAGCCATCACGCGCATGTAGGGGTCCATGTGTTTGAAAATCGAGTAATATCCTTCGCACAAATAATTCAAGCCCGGCTCGCCATCACGGCTGCGGGAGAACCGCTGTTTCGGGCAGCCACCGTTGCAAGCGAAGCGATAGTCGCAGCCGCGACACTGCTTCGGGAGACGGTCGCGCTTGTCCGTGCCGAAGCGTTGTTGCCGGGGCGAATCCACCAGGCTGGCGAGCGGGGTTTCCGCCAGATCACCCAGCCGGAATTCCGGATAGACGAAGTGGTCGCACGAATAAAGGCTGCCGTCGTGTTCGAGCGCGAGCGCGTTGCCGCAGGTTTCCTCGAACACACACAAGCCACCGGGAATCCCCAGCCATTTGCCCAGTGCGACATCGAAGAGCTGCACGTGGAAACGTCCGACATCCTGCCTCACCCAGCGGTCGAAGATATCGATCATGAATCGCCCATAGCCTTCCGGAGTCACGCTCCACGGCGTGACAGGCGAAGCCACATCGCCAGCTGCCAGGTCCGGCGGAGACGCGAGACTCAATCCCAAGGACTGCGCGGTGGAGTCCGGCTTGCGCTCCACGATGGGAATGAACTGCATGAACTTCGAACCGATACCTTTGAGAAACCGGTAAACATCCGCGCCCTTCGATTGATTCATTCGATGTACACAGGTGAGCGTGTTGAATTCGACACCGTGTTTTTTCAGGATATCCAGCCCGGCCATCACCTGCTTGAAACTGCCGCCTCCGCGTTTGGTGACGCGATAGGCATCATGGATTTTTTCCGGACCATCGATGCTGATCCCCACCAGAAATTGGTATTCGGCAAGAAAGGCGCCCCACTCATCATTAAGCAAAGTTCCATTGGTCTGGAGGGCGTTCGTGATGCGCTTGCCTCCCGCGTGGCAGTGCTGCATTTCCATGGCCCTGCGGAAAAAATCCACCCCGCACAGGGTCGGCTCGCCACCTTGCCAGGCGAAGGTTACCTCATTGGCCGGCTGGGATTCGATGTAACTGCGGATGAAGTTTTCAAGCACCCCGTCACTCATCCGCCATCTTTCGTTGGTTGGGTGAAGCGCCTCCTTTTCGAGATAGAAACAGTAGGAGCAGTCAAGATTGCACAGCGGGCCGATGGGCTTGACCATCACATGGTAAGGTTGCCTGGCGCATGGGTGAATCTGACTTTCCATCGGCTGGTTTGAATCTTATGCTGAACGATCTGGTCGGCGCATCAAGCTCCGGATGACAGACAGCCAAACAGCCCGCCGCCAAACCCAAAAGGCGACGGGCTGCCTTGTGTCTTCCAATCCCCTCACGGAAAGCTGGTGAACGGGAACGATGTGAGGGGAGATTTTCAGTTTCGATTCAGGAAGTAGACAAGTGGATTTGCTTGGCAGGATTCTATCGCCGGATCGCCTAACTCACAGCTGCAGGCAAGACCATCAGCTGGAGGAAGATT
This sequence comes from Luteolibacter sp., assembly GCA_044374015.1. Classification (GTDB taxonomy): domain Bacteria; phylum Verrucomicrobiota; class Verrucomicrobiia; order Verrucomicrobiales; family Akkermansiaceae; genus Luteolibacter. The sequence continues at coordinate 1,922 of JBIPND010000031.1, forward strand.
CACAACCGTTGGAAAATGGGTTCTGTCCCATTCGAGCTAAATCAACCGTGCAACCGCCAAGCTTAGGACAGATCCCATTTTCAGCGAATTGCAGGAGACTCAGCCGCATGATGAAACCTCATCACCACCGCTGATTGGCAAGTCGCTGAAATCGATCCAATCCCGTCCATTCAAACCCACCATGAGGGCAATCCATCGTTTCGGCGCGTGAGTGCCCGGTGCCTGGGTGAGCCTCTCTATCCCAGAAATAAATTCCCACCAGTCATGAGACTCGCCTTCGTCTTCAAAGCCTTTTTGCTCGTCGCTTATCTGAGCGGGTTGTGCGGGCTGCGTGCCGATCCCGCACCCGGAGAGGTCTGGCGTGAGTATCGAGTCGCCCTTGGAGCGGATGGCTTTTACCGCATTGGTGGACAATTCGGCGGAGCGAGCAACCTCGACCTCAACTACCCTCTTGGCTCCTTTCGCGCCGCGCCAGCCAACCCTCAGCCGACACCCTTCGTCCTCGACCTCCAGCACGCCACCAAGGCCGAGCTGACCGTAGGCTACAACCAAGGCCACAGCGGCGCTCCCATTCTCCACGTTTCGATCAACAACAACCCCTACCAGCAACTCGTCCGCCCGGCCTCGATCCTCAACAGCGGCTACTTTTTCCACATCTTTCCGACCGTCAACGTCCCGCTCGCCCAACTCCAGGAGACCAACAACGTCTATAAATTCACCAATGCGAAGTGGCTCGCCAATCCCGCGACCTACGAACCCGGCTATGACCAAAGCCTACTTTACGAGATGGTGCTGAGGATCTATTACAACCCCACGCTCAAGCCCCATCCCACTGGCACCATCACCTCGCCAATCACCGGCGGCTCGCTCGTCGGCACCGCTTCCTCCCGCCCGGTCATCACCGCCGACGCCACGGGCGCATCGCGAGTGGATTTCATCGGTCTCTACGATGACTTCGACCGCAATGGAGACACCTCATATCGACGTTGGCACTACAGGTTGAAACATTTCAACCGGAACACGTTTCTCGACCTGATCGACCACATTGGCAGCGACACAACTGCGCCCTACACCGCGACCTGGACCATGGACTGGATCCCCAACCAGACCCAACCGATGCAGATCTCGGCCTTCCTGACCGCGCCCGACGGAATGATGACCATGCTGCCGCCCGTGACGGGAGTGAGCTTCGTGCGCACCGACCGCCATGTCGAACTGGCCCGGCCCACCCTCACACCTCCCAATTTCAAATCCTCCAGCTCGAAAATTCAGGACCGCACCGCCAAGTTTTCCGTCGCCGGCCTCGGTGGCGATCTGCGACGGGCCACCGCCGCGCGCTTGATGTTCCAGTTCTGGCCCGGCGGCGACAACGAGGACATGGGCCTCACTTTCAACGGTACCGATCACCACTCGTTTTTCTATCCCACGGAAACTTTTCCCACCGAATTTTTACGAGTCGGAGAAAACACCATCGAACTCGACAAGGGCGGCGAACATGGGATGGAGATCCTCTGGCCCGGCCTGGCCGTTTACGTCGCCTACGATACCCGTTCCGCACCATCCGCCATCCGCCAACCTCGCTCTATCGCGATCCTGCCGGGCGGCGCCGCCCGATTCGAAAGCCGCTTCGCAGGCATCCCAGCTCCGACCTACCAGTGGCAACGCCGGCCAAAGAACGGCACCTGGGCCGACCTGCAAGGCGCCACCGCAGCGACACTCGATCTCGGCACGCCCCCGATTTCCGCCGACGGCGACCAATATCGAGTTGTGGCCACCAACTCCGCGGGCAGCGCCACTTCCGATAATGCCACGCTTAGGGTTTCGACGATTCTTCCCAGCTCTCAACCGGTCAACGGCCTGGTCTCGATGGAGGCTGAAAACTACGACGTGCAGAATCTCAACGGCGAGACCTACGGTTGGATGGTGGTGGACGACGTGAAAGTTCCCTTCTCCGGCGCAGCTTACCTTTGGAACTACTATCACAACACCACCGTTTCCACCTGGGGGGCAGCCGCCACCGTGCGCTACCGGTTCCGCGTGGCCGCCGGCGGCAATCACATCGCCTGGCTCCGCGTGCGCGGACGCGAGCTGAACAAGAACCATACCCTCATTGTCGGCTTCGATGGTGTGGAGCACAAATCACTCTATCCTGACAAGACCACCAGCGCGTGGATCTGGATCGCCGCGCCGGTCAAGCCCCTTGCCGCCGGCGAACATACCTTCGATGTGATGCGCCGCTCTGACGGGCTCATGGTGGACAAAATCGTGATCACCACCGACGCCGCCTACGCCCCCGCTACGGTCAACGGTGGTGCCGGCCCGGCCGAGACCCCGCGCGACATTTTCATGAGTGGTGCCACGCGTATCCTGTTTCCCACCAACACTACCGCAGTAAAGGCAGGCGACTCCATCAGTCTGCTGGGCGAGGGCGTAAACCTGAACTGGACGGTCGCAGGTGCCGTCACTGCCACCGGCACGGGCCCGACATTGGCAATCAACTTACCCGAGTCCCTCGCCGAAGGTTCGGTTCTCCAAATCACACTCGGCGGCACCAATGGCACCGACTCGCTCTCCTTGCCCGTCATCACTCCACCCCGACCCTTCCGTGAGGTGGGCGGGCTGGTGGTCTTCGAGGCCGAGGATTTCTTCTCTTCGGACAAACGCACGGACACGTCGCCTTGGAGTTCCCGTTCCGATGTCGCTGGTTACACCGGCAATGGTTTCGTGACCATCGCCGACGAGAGCACCTCCGCCCGCGCTTGGGGAACCGGCGCGTTGCTCACCTATGACGTCGGATTCGCCACCCCCGGCACCTACTCGATCTGGATGCGTATCCTGGCCGGCGACGGGGACGCCAATTCCGCATTTTTCGGTCTCGCCGCCACGGATCCCGGCACCCACTTCGACAATCAAACTAGCGTCGGGTGGATTTGGAAGAAGGCGACCTACACCGTCAACGCCACCGCCGGTCGCCAGACTCTCGCACTCGTGAACCGCGAGGACGGCTACTCGGTGGACCGCATCCTACTGACCAGCGATTCCACCTACGTTCCCTCGGCCGTGGCGGGTGGCATCGGCCCCGCGATCACTGGCCGGGTGGGCGACGTCTCCACAGTAAACTACATCGCTTGGCGCAACGCGCAGACTTGGCCCGTCGGTGCAGACACCACGCTCTCTGGCGACCCTGATGGTGACGGGATGTCCAATGCTTGGGAACAATTCCTCGCAGCCAATCCTCTCGCCAGCGACACCACGCCTTTAGCACCAGCGTTTCATAACGAAAACGAACGGCGCTTCCTACGCTGGAGTTTCGCCTTCGACCCCAACACGGACCAGACGCTCCGATTGCGGACCTCGACCGACCTCGCCAGCTGGTCCGACCCCGTGGCGGTGCAACCCGCTGCCGCATCGCTTCCCCTCGGCATTGTGGTGCGACGGCTCAACGGAGAACCGACCGTCCTAGAAATCGAGCTGGAGACGACCGGCCACACCCAGATTTTCCAACGATTCGAACTGGAGTCGCGCTGAGTTGGCGTGATCCGCCGTCCTGCTCCCCAAATGAAAACCTCCACCCGCCCTTCTCGCCTCGGCTTTCGCATCCTCGCGTTTCTTGCCTCCCTCATGGCTCCCGCCGCACTTTTCGCCGACGGCCCTGGCCTGCCCAACAACACCTACCCGGCCGCCGACCTCCACAAAACCCTCTCCGCCTACTATTCCGGCAATGGAGCCAGCCGAGGCCACGGCTTCGTCACAATGCACCGCGGTTACCTCGTTGTCGTCGGTGCCAAGGATAGCGGCGGTGGCCAGGGCAGCGGCAACCTCGCCCTCTTCGACATTTCCACCCCCACCGTCCCGGTCTGCGTTTTCACCACCGTCAACAACCCCAACTACGCCAAAACCACCTCCCACTACGCCGGCAACTTCCGCGAAACCCACTCTCTCGCGTTCTCCGGCGATTACCTCGTCATCGGCAGCTCCGGCACCGGCGAAAATGGCGTTCAGATCTGGAAACTTACCAGCGTGGACAAACCCGCCGGCTCCGCCAACAACGCCTGGCTTGGCCCCCAAAAAGTCGGCTTCGTCGCCTTCCCCGGCATCTACGGCGGCGACTACGACGGCGGTGCCTGGTCCATCACCTGGACCGGCCGCTACCTTTACGCCGCCGTGCCCGGCACCAAAGGTCTCTATGTGGTGGATGCCGCCAACCCCGAGGCACCTTTCCTCGTCAATCGCGGCCCCGGCAAGACCAACCCCCTCCTGCTCAGCGAAATCGGCGGCGGCGACAATGGCATGCACATGATCGTCGCCCTTGGCGGCACCATGATCCAAGGTCGTAAAAACTTCACCGGCATCGAGATCAGCGATCCCATCAACCCCCGCCTGATTTACGACAACAGCACCGACGCCGGTTACTCCGTCCAACGCTACGGCGACAAGGCCTTCGGCTTCGATACCGGCCAGCTCACCGCCTACAACATCGCTGACCTCAACAACGTCGTCCCCCTCGCCAATACCCCCGCCAATTTCAACGGCGGCTACGGCATCGTCCAGGACGGCATCCTCCACTACGGCGGCGGCTCCGTCGCGGCCAAGGCCAACATCACCGGCAACCCGCCCTATACCCTCACCACCTTCACCCCCACCCGACCCGCCGCGCTGATCAACAACACCAGCGTTTTCAAGGCACCCGACTGGGACTTCTACACCCCCTTGGGCAACCTCGCCTTCGTTTCCAACGACCACGAAACCGGTTCCGCCCTGGTCGTCAACAACGTCGCCCCGGACACCATCAAACCCGCCATCGTCGGCATGCACCCGCGGAGCAACTCTACCAGCGTCCCCGTCACCACCGCCATCGGCGTCCAGTTCTCCGATCAGATCGACACCCGTACCGTCACTGCGGCCAACATTTACCTGCGCAAACAAGGCACCACCGCCGCAGTCGCCGCCCGCTACGCCAACAGCCTCGGCATCATCAACTTCCAGCCCGTCAACCACCTCGACGGCAACAGCATCTACGAGATCGTCGTTGGCACCGGCCTCAAGGACCTCGCAGGAAACACCGTCGTCTCCCAATCCGTCCACGCCTTCAGCACCGGTGCCACCATCACCCCGCCCGCCACGCCGCTGACTGCCGAGCTCGTCCACGAGGCCCCGGCCACCGTCGGAACCACGGTCACCTTCGACGTCGCCATTGCCGGCGGCTCCGGCACTGTGGACGTGCTCTGGTCCTTCGGCGACGGCACCTCCTCTGCCACCAACACGACCGCCACCGTTTCCAAGACCTACACCAACCCCGGAAACTACAACGTCTCCGTCACTGTCACCCGCGGGTCTTCCACCGTCACCGACTCCCAAATCTTCACCGTCCATCATCCGCTGACGACCGGCAAACCCACCCACACCTCGACCATCATTTACGACGACGCCTCCATCGACAAGGTCTGGTCGGTCAACACCGACGCCGGCACCCTCGCCGCCATCAACCCCACCACCGGTGCCAAACTCCACGAGGTCGCCGCAGGCACCGCCCCGCGCACCCTCGCCAAGGCCCCGGACGGCTCCATCTGGGTCGCCAACGAGGGCTCCGACACCGTCACCATCCACTCGGCCTCCGACGGCAGCCTCTCCCACACCATCGCCCTCCCCCGCGGCTCCGCCCCTTTCGGCATCCTCTTCAGCCCCGACGGGGCCAATGCCTATGTTTCCCTCGGCGGCTCCTGGGAGGTCGCGAAAATAAACCCCAGCACTCGTGTTGTCTCCACCCCCGTCCCGGTCGGTGCCCATCCGCGCGGGCTCGCCATGACCGGTGACTCCTCTCGGCTCTTCGTCACCCGCTTCCTCTCCGCCGATTCCGGTGGCTCCATCTACGAGATCAGCCCTGCCACCCTCGCTGCCGTCCGCACCCTCGCTCTCGCCAAGGACACCTCGCCCGACACCGAGGACACCGGGCGCGGCGTGCCCAATTACCTCATCTCGCCGGTCATTTCCCCCGATGGCACCGCCCTCGCTATCCCCTCCACCAAGGCCAACATCGACCGTGGCCTCGCCCGCGACGGGATCGCCCTTGATTTTGACAACACCGTCCGCACCATCACGTCGTTCCTCAATCTCGGCACCAACACCGAGTTCGCCTCCCGCCGCGTGGACCACAACGATCGCGATTCCGCCATCGCCGCCATCTATTCACCCCTCGGCAATTACCTCTTCGTCGTCACCCAGGGCTCCAACACCCTCGACGTCCTCGACGCCTACACCGGGCAGGTCGGCGTTTCATTCGACGAAATGGGACTCGCACCACGCGGCGTCGCCCTCAGCCCCGACGGCACCAAAGCCTACATTCAGAACTTCATGTCCCGCGACATCCGGGTCCTGAACATCAGCGACATCGCCAACAACACCAGCCTGTCCTACACCGACGTCTCCACCACCAAGGTCGTCGCCAACGAACCGCTCAGCGCCCAGATCCTTCTCGGCAAACAGATTTTCTACAACGCCGCCGACCCCCGCATGAGTCAGGACAAATACCTGTCCTGCGCCACTTGCCACACCGACGCCGGCCACGACGGCCGCGTCTGGGACTTCACCAATCGCGGCGAAGGCTTCCGCAACACCATCGACCTCAACGGCCGCTCCGGCATGGGCCACGGCTTCGTCCACTGGACCGCCAACTTTGACGAGATCCAGGACTTCGAAAACGACATCCGCGAACACCAGAGCGGCGAGGGATTCATGACCGACGCCGATTTCGCCACCACCGAAAACACCCTCGGCACGAACAAGGCAGGCAAGAGCGCCGATCTCGACGCCCTCGCCGCCTATGTTTCATCACTTGGCAATGTCGGAAAAAGCCCGTCTCGCAATGCCGACGGCACACTCTCCACCGCCGGCGAGGCCGGAAAATTCATCTTCGAAGCCAAGAGCTGCACCACCTGCCACGATCCCGCCCAAGGTTACCGTGACGGCCTCAGCCACGACGTAGGTACCCTGAAAACCACTTCCGGCCAACGACTCGGTGCCATCCTCACCGGCATCGATACCCCCACGTTGATCGGTCTCTGGAAATCCGCCCCCTATTTTCACGACGGCTCCGCCGGGGATCTCCGGGCCACGCTCACCACCGCACACGTCGGCTCCAGCTTGACCCTCGCCGAGAAAGATTCCCTCGTTGACTACCTCCTCCAGATCGAGGACGGCATCGAGGTCGCCCCGGCCACTCCCACCGCAGGGTCGGTCAGCCCGGGCATTTCCTCCGGCTCGCTAATGATCACCTGGACGGACAACTCCAACAACGAGTCCGCCTTCCATCTCCAGCGCAGCCCATCCGGCACCAACACCTGGACCACCGTCAGCGCCAACATCCCCGCCGGATCGAGCTCCTACACGGACTCCGGTCTGCCCGCCGACACTGCCTTCGACTATCGCGTCCGCGCCGAGACCGCCTCGCTCAGCTCCGCGTGGTCCTCCACCCTTTCCGGCGCCACGCCCCCCGCCCCATCCATCACCATCCTCGACAACAACTCCGCCGACGTGACCCTGCCAGCCGGTGCCTGGACCGTCACCTCCGGCAGCGGCTATGTCGGCGTCGATTTCCACACCGGAACTTCCGGCGTCGCCACCTACGCCCCGTCCCTCGCCCCCGGCCGATACGAAATCGAGGTCAAGTTCACCAGCGGATGGTCCCAGCTCCGCGCCGACGTTCCCTACACCGTCAACCACGTTGAAGGCGTCTTCAGCACCATGGTCGATCAGACCCAAGGCGATGTTTGGGTAAAACTCGGCAGTTCCTTCACCCTCAATGCCACGTCCACCGTCGTGATCGGGCGTCCCGCCACCGGTCGTCCCTCGTGGGATGCCGTGCGCTTCACCAGGATCACCGCCAGCAACACTCCGTCCATCACCACTGCCGCCACTTTGCCCGGCGCGTCGGTCGGTCAGGCCTTCACAACGACGCTCGCTGCCTCCGGCGGCAGCGGCCCGTTCGTCTGGTCCGCCTCCGGCCTGCCAGGTTGGCTCGCCCTGGATTCCTCCACCGGCGCCCTCACCGGTACGCCGCCGATCAGCGGCTCGTTCAATTTCGCCGCCACCATCGCCGATGCCGAAGGCGACAGCGACAGCCGCAATTTCGTCCACTCGGTCGCGCCCGCCTCCACTGCCGATGGCCCTTGGCTGGAAAACTCGGGCCGCGTAGTGATGGAGGCCGAGCACGGCAGCGCCTCCGCCAATGGCGACACCGTCACCTGGGCAACCACCACGGTGGACGGAGTCGGGATCGCCCGGACAACCGCAGGCTCAGCTCCCATTGTCACCACCTGGACCGCCGCCACCGAGCTCGTCTATTCCTTCACGCTTGCCACCCCCGGCAACTATTCGATCGCGGTCCGCCGCCGCGCTCCTGACGGCGCCTCCGACAGCGCCTTCCTCGGTCTCAATGGGTCCCAGGTCGGCCTCAACCATTTTACCGGTGTCGCCGCCGTCTTCGCCTGGACCTCCTCTGTTTCACTCGGCGAGTTGCCTGTTGGCACGCACACGCTGCACATCCGCCGCCGGGAAGTCGGTCTCGAACTCGACCGCATCCTCATTTCCCGCGTCGTTTCTGATTTCCCCGGCTCCGGCTCAACCGCCGCCGGGCCCGCCGCCAGCGCGCGTTCAGGCCCCGCCGCTCCTGAACCCACCGGCATCGACCGATGGAATTTCCTTCACTTCACCCCAGCCCAACTGGCCGACCCCGCCACCTCCGGCCCGCTGGCCACACCCGCCGGGGACGGGTTGGCAAACAAGCTGAAATTCGCCCTCGGCCACGCGCCCTTCACACCCGTGCCCGTGCCTGTCGTGCGCGCTGCCGACCTGCCTGATGGACGGCTCACTTACCACTACGAGCGCCGCCGCAACAATCCGCTAGTCCCACTCATCGTCGAGGTGTCTCCCGATCTGATCCACTGGTCCTCCGCTCCGGCCGATCGTGTCGAGACGGTCGTCTCCTCGGATGCCGACTCCGACGTCGTGGCCGTCAGCCCGCCCGTCGGCACCCGTCCCATCCTCTGGTTCGTTCGCCTGCGCGTTGATTGACGGTTTTTGTCCGGTCGACAGGCCGAAATTGGTGTTGGAGGGACGAATTGTGCCTCGGAGCCCGGTGGAGGTCCAACCGCCCTCACCTCCCGGCGCTTTGCACCCGGGCGTGTTGTCTCCGGTACGCAAGCGGCGTGCTCCCCGTCTGCGCCTTGAACAGCCGGTGAAAATACCCGAGGCTCTGGATGCCGCATTCGAGCGCGATTTCCACAATCGGCAGGTTTCCCGTCTCCAGCAGTCGGCGCGCTTGGGCTATCCGTTGTTGCGCCATCCACTGGGACGGACTTCGCCCGAGATGCTTTTGAAAACTCCGCGCCACATGCTCCGGCGAGCGCGCGCACAGCTCGATGAGCCGTGCGGTTCCGCCCTGCAGGTTATCTGCTTCCGCAGCCAGCGGCAGCGCATCCGCCAGCCACGGCGGAAGATTCAGCGCAGCATCCTCCCCCTCCGCCGAGTGCAGAATCCTCAGCAGACCGAACACAAAAAACGCCGCATCCTCCGCCCCCCTGGCACCCGTCGCCAAGCGACCGACCAGCTCCCGGAATGCCGCCACTTGATGCCTCGTGAAAACCTGCCGGGCCATCCCCGCATTCTGTCCCCATGCCTGCCGGATCGAACCGAATCCATCCGCCAACAGCTCGACCACCGACGCCGAGGCCGCCACGTTGATAAATGTCAAGGGCTCCGGCCCGCGCGAATGTAGCCCGTGGACGTGTTCCGGCCTGACCATGAAAAAATCTCCAGGCTCCAAAACCTCCCGCCCCTCGGCCAGCCAATGCACTCCGCTTCCGGATTCCACCAAAAAGCACTCATAAAAATCATGCCGATGCAGCCGACCGC
>JBIPND010000429.1:0-3822 GCA_044374015.1 Luteolibacter sp.
GTAGGTGCGATGACCGACATCACCGCAAAGCGCGACGCCGAGGAGGCCCTGCGTGTGAGCGAGGAGCGGTTGCGCCTGATCCTGGACAGCTCCAAAGATTTCGCGATTTTCACCATCAACCTGACCGGAGAAGTCACGATGTGGAACGCCGGTGCCGAACGCCTTCTGGGTTACTCCGGTGAGGAAATCGTCGGGACGGATTTCCACCGGATTTTCACCCTGGAAGACATCGCCGGCGGTGCCGCCTACGTTTCCAAGGAGGAGGCGTTCACCAAACTCTGCGACACCATCCACGCCGAGGTGGACAAGCGGAATGCGAAACGGCAGGCGGCCTCTTGACCCGCCGACGAGCATGGGCGCGCCGATGTCCCCGGCGGCCTGGCGAATGGGAGGCCAACGCAAAGCCGTGAATGACGCGCCGTTGACAGCTCATTCGCATGCCAACGAGGACGTTGGCGTTCCCGGGGTTGAAAGCCCGAGGTGCCATCACGATTCCCGCAGGATCGGGCTTGGCGAACGAGTTTTCCACAGTCATGTTGCGCCGCTCCCACACGGCATGAAGATTCTCAGCTACACCGATTCCGGATACCCGTCCTTTGTCCGCCGCCTCAACCGCCGCGCCCTCCCCAAACCGGGCGTGCGCGATTTGGTCACCGAGATCATCGCCGAAGTCGCCGCCAAGGGCGATGAAGCCCTGTTCAAATTCACCAAACGTTTCGACGGCGCCACCCTCACCGCGAAATCCCTGTTCATCAGCGAGGCGGAATTCGCCGCCGCCGAAGAGGCCGTCACTCCGGGCACGAAAATCGCGGTGGCGCGGACTTTGAAAAACATCCACGCGTTCGCGAAACGGAGTTTGCGCAAGGATTGGTCCGCGAAAAACGCGGAAGGTGCCACGGTGGGCGAGCGCTTCACGCCGTTTGACCGCGTCGGGGTTTACGTCCCCGGAGGCAAGGCGCCGCTGGTTTCCACCGCTTTGATGACCGCCGGTTTCGCGCAAGCCGCCGGAGTCCCCGAGATCCTCGCCGCCACTCCCTGCGGCCCGGACGGCTCCGTGAATCCATCGCTTTTATACGCGCTGAAAGCCGCCGGCGTGACCGAGGCGGTTAGAATCGGCGGCGCACAGGCGATCGCCGCCTTGGCCCTCGGCACCCGCTCGGTCCGCCCGGTGGACCGGATTTTCGGCCCCGGCAACAGCTTTGTCGTCGAGGCCAAACGCCAGCTCGTCGGCGCAGTTTCCATCGATCTGCTGCCCGGCCCGAGCGAGATCCTGATTCTTTCCGACAAAACCGGCGACGCCGATTTCATCGCCGCCGACATCCTCGCCCAGGCCGAACACGGCGGCGACAGCATCGTCGGCTTCGCCACCGACTCCAAGGCGCTGTTAGGCAAAGTGGTGAAAGCCATCGAACGCCAACTGCCGACGCTCTCGCGCCAGAAGATCATTCGCGAAGTCCTCAAAACCGGCACCTTCCTGCTCCAGGTGAAATCCTTCGACGAAGGCGTGGCGATTTCCAACGCTTTCGCCCCGGAGCACCTTTCGCTGATCACCGCCGAGGAAGACCGCTGGCTGCCGCTCATCCGCACCGCCGGGGCCATCTATCTGGGCAACGACTCGCCGGTGGCGGTCGGCGACTTCCTAGCAGGCCCTAGCCACACCCTGCCGACCGGCGGCGCCGGCCGCTCCTTTTCCGGACTCCGCGCGGACCAGTTCCAACGCCGCACCAGCATCGTCCGACTCGATAAAGAATCCGTTAGAAAGTCGCTTTTGGTGGTCGAGGAATTCGCCCGCATCGAAGGGCTCGACGCCCACGGCCGCTCGACGGCCATCCGGCTGGAGAAGTGAACGCCGGCAAAGTAGCTCAGGACTACTCTAGTTTCCAGGATGCATCTCGCCGGACCGGGCGGGATTCCGGGCTTCTTTCCGGTGAGGGGTTACGATATTGGAACAGTTGCAAGCGTGTCGCTTTAAAGAATACCCGGAAACTCCCGCTAACATGAAATCAAGGCTCTCCCTTACCGGTGCGATTCTAGCCGGCATGAATGCCGCGAGCGGCCAGCCCCCCGCGGTCAACCCGAACATCGGACACACCCGGCATCATCATTCCCACGGCGGGAAACTGCCGACCGAAGCCGCGGGCCCGCAGCGCTTCATCACCTCGCGCGAAGGCGCGAAGGCGCTGCTGCTGCCGGAGGAAAAGGACGCCTTCCAGTTCGCGGTCTTCGGCGACCGCACGGGCGGCCCGCCGGACGGAGTCAGCGTGCTCGCCGACGCGGTGCGCGACGTGAATTTGCTGGCTCCCGATCTGGTGCTCACCGTGGGCGACCTGACCCAAGGCCACAACGACGGCCCGCGCGACGGCATCGAATACATCACCCTGGCCACCACCGGCGGCCACGTGCCCGGCTATGGCGAGGCGCTCGGATATCTCCATCACTACGACGTGGTGACGGTGCGCAAGCAGGGAATCTCCCTCGCCGCCATCCCGGTCGGCAAGGTGCTCGATCCCCGCGAAATGACCGGCAGCCTGATCGCGGAAACCAAACTTCCGCCGCGCCGGAACGCGCGGAATCCGATCCGGACACCAGCCTGCTGCTCCAGCTCGACGAAATTACCGGCTTGCGACTTCCCGACAGTTCGCCCTCCGCCGCCCATGCCGAGCGCTGCGGCAAGCCCGCCCTTGTTCCCGTTTACTAACGACTGCATGAAAAATCTTCTAACCCTTGGCTACCTTCTGCTAGCCGCACCGCTGTCTGCGGAACCATTGATCGTCGCCCACCGCGGCGCATCCCACGACGCGCCGGAAAACACGCTGCCCGCCTTCGAACTCGCGTGGACGCAGGGAGCCGACGCAATCGAAGGCGATTTCCACCTGACCTCCGACGGCAAGATCATTTGCATCCACGATTACGACAGCAAACGCGTCTCCGGCAGCAAGCGGATCGTGAAATCCAGCACGCTTGCCGAGCTCCGCGAATTGGATGCGGGCGCGTGGTTCCACCCGAAATGGAAAGGCGTGAGCATGCCGACATTCGCAGAAGTCGCCGCCACGGTGCCGGCGGGGAAGAAGTTCTACATCGAGGTGAAATGCGGCCCGGAGATCGTGCCCGAGCTGTTGCGCGGCATCGAGGCGTCCGGCCTCCAGGCCAGCCAGATTGTCATCATCTCCTTCAACGCGCCGGTGATCCGCGAGATGAAGAAAACAGCGCCGCAGTTCAAAGCCTGCTGGCTTTCGTCGTTTGAAAAAGCCTCGCCGCTGAAGCCTTCGAAAGACGTGGTGCTCGCCACCCTCCGCGAGATCAAGGCGGACGGCTTCAGCTCGCGCGCCGACGCCCGGCTGACTCCGGACTATATCAACGCCATCCGCGGCGCGGGATTCGAATATCATTGCTGGACCGTGGACGAGCCGGAAGTCGCCCGGAAATTTCTCGAACTCGGCGCCCTCTCCGTCACCACCAACCGTCCGGCTTTCCTGCGCACGGCGCTCGAACGGAAGTGATGGATCTCCTACGGGCCAACGATCTTCGCCGCGCTGTCCGGAGTTCAAGCTTTAGCTTACCTCCCCAAGAGCACGGTAAACCGTGAACTCCGGACCGCTGTCTGGTAGCACACGAAGCTGCATTCCGCTGTCCGGAGTCCAAGCTTTAGCTTGCCTCCCCAAGAGCACGGTAAACCGTGAACTCCGGACCGCTGTCTGGTAGCACACGAAGCTGCATTCCGCTGTCCGGAGTTCAAGCTTTAGCTTGCCTCCCCAAGAGCACGGTAAACCGTGAACTCCGGACCGCTGTCTGGTAGCACACGAAGCTGCATTCCGCTGTCCG
>JBIPND010000430.1:0-3818 GCA_044374015.1 Luteolibacter sp.
TGGCCGAGATTGATAAGTAATGAATCAAACGAAGGCAGTTATGTGTTTGAGATCATCTGCTTTCCCTAAAGGCATTGTCCCTAGCCTGGCAGCTGATTCGATCAAACTGCGCTCCCGCATCAGGCGATTCCACCAGCCCCCGGCTTCCAAGATCACCCAACAAGGTGATCTGGGTAAGTGCGGAACCGACATCATCATGGATGTCGCGAGCGATTCGAGAACGTTCGACCCAGCGCGTTTCACGTCCGACTTTTTCCCGAATGATTTCCGTTTGGGCGGTCACGCGGCGGCGCAACGAAAACACCCAAGCGCTGCTGAACGCCAGGACCGCCGCCAGCGCTCCAGCCAAGGCTAATAAACGCCCGGTAGTCCACCACGGCGGAGACCGGAGGATCACGATGTCGGCAGGCGTCCGGACAGTGAGCCGCATGTCGGTGAGATTTACCGTCCCGGTGGTCAGCATGGGCCCCTGCAGTTCGGCCACACCGGTGAGTTCGAGCACCGTGCCTGACGCCAGATCCCGCGCCATGTCCGCACGTTGCCCGGCTGTAAAGCTACCAGACAAGACCACCTCTACCACCCGCTCCGCCGAATCGATGAACAAACTTCCCTTGACCGCTTCGAGCCCATTTCTCAAAACGGTCCCCTGGATTTTCACCAAATCGCTATCGCCGCCCGCCCGCAACAGTGCGGCGACATCCATATCCAACGGCATGGGCTCGGGCTCACGTCCGAGCTTCCGCGCCACCGCCTCGCGCAGCACCACGTGTTTGTTTGCCAACACCGGATAACCCACCACGGCCAGACGGTCCCCGACCGCAAACTCGCCCTCCACCATTTCAATCTGCATGGCTCCCTGTGCGGTTCGAAGATGCACCAGATTGACGCCGGTTTGCTGCTGGCAAAGCACCACACCTTCGACGCGCACCCTGTCAAACGGATCATCAAGCCCCGGCCGATTCAATTCTGCCAGACTACGGGTCGGCTTGTCAAAGGGATCTGCCAATGGTGGCCGGACAATCGATATATCGCTGATACCCCCGACTAAGAGCAACATGCCGATCCGCTGGCCGCGGTTGTTGAAAATCGCCTCGCAAATTCCCGTTCCATGCACCTTGGCGTGGAGCAATTCCACGGGCAGTGGCTTGTCGGCGGACCAAGGCACCAGCCAGGTGAGATGTCCCAAGGGAGTGGCGACATTGATCCGCAACCAAGGGCGGTTCCCGCGCTCCATGGAGATTTGCAATTCGAAAACAGAAGCATGTAGCATCACCCGGCGACCGTCCATTTCACCGGTCCGGATTTGTTCGGCACTCAGCGGAGTAGCGGGCCCCAATTCACCCAGTTCCAGAAGTTTCAGCGCATCCTTGTTCACAATAACGCCAGGAATCGGGAGCGAATCATCGACACGGCCAGTGATCTCGATTTGCCTGCCCGGCACCAACTCATCCAGTTCCGGCACTCCCCGCAATTCGATCCCGCCCTGCTCGTCTTCCATGTAGGTAAGCCCGGTAAGGGAATCATGAAACGTGACTATCCCGCGGAGGCTCACCGCAGGACGCGTCTTGAGCAACGCATCCGGCAACCCACGGATCGCCCGAACGGTATTGACCGTCACCGGGGAAACCACGCCAGACGACGGTTCCTCAGCAAGACACAGCCCGATCAAGAACGCTGTGAGCACCCCAATCCAAGCCAGACTCTGTGATTCTTTGTGATTCATCGAACAACTCGGCTTCTATCCCATGCCACTTCCAATGAAAACGCAATTCCCGTGAAATCCATCGCAGTCCCGCGCTGCCGATGCTGACACCAGAGATCTTCGCTTCCATACCTGAACCGTGGTATTCCTTTTCAACAGTGGAATGGTTGAATGCAGCGTCCAAACTCGATTTCCTGATGAACTTGACCCTGTCCTCGACCCACCGACTTCGTGCCCTGATGTGGCCGCTTTGCCTGTTGCACGCCACAGTCACGCTGATGGCCGCCCCTCTGGGTCCCGAGCATCCGCTCGACAAACGGGTGGGGAACCTGATCCAACAAATGACTCTGGAGGAAAAAGCGTCGCAACTCGTCAGTTGGCCGGAAGCAATTCCACGTCTGGGGATTCCCAAGTTCGTCTGGGACAACGAGGGAAAGCACGCGTTCGTCGCTTCATTTCCCGTCAGCGTCGGCCTTGCCGCCACGTGGAATCCGCAGATGACCAAGCGAGTGGCCGTAGCAATTTCCGACGAGGCGCGCGCACAAAACAACGTCAACATCCGCGAAGGCAAGACCCAACGCTATCTCTGCTTTTGGGCACCCACCGTCAATATGGCCCGCGATCCGCGCTGGGGGCGTGTCAACGAATCCTTTGGCGAGGATCCATTCCTTACCTCCAGGCACTCGGTCGCCTTCATTCACGGCATGCAGGGCGACCATCCGCGCTACCTCAAAGCCGCCGCCGGGGTCAACCACTTCGCGGTTTACAGCGAGGAACGTGACCGCCACAGCGTGGACGCACCCTCACCAACGAGCGCCTGCTGCGCGACTACTACCTCCCTCATTTCGAGACAAGCGTGACCGAAGGCATGGCTGCGGCTGTGGGGGCCACCAACAATGGGCTCAATGGCGTGCCGCTGTGCGTGAACCGTCCGCTGCTCACCAACATCCTGCGCCACGAGTGGGGATTCAAGGGCTTCGTCTTTTCGGACTCGGCATCCGTGGAGGACATCTGGCAGCTGAGGGGCTACGCAGAGGATGGCGCCACCGCATCCGCCCTCACCATCAGCGCCGGATGTGAGATCAACACCGGCCTCGGCAACACCCACGCGCGCTATCTGCCGGAAGCCGTCAAACGCGGGCTTGTTAGCGAGGCCGACGTCGATGAAGCCCTGCGCCGCGTTCTGACCGTCCAGTTCCGCCTAGGCATTTACGATCCACCAGCAATGGTCCCATATTCGCAAATTCCGGAAAGCGTGATCGACAGCCTCCAGCACCGCCAACTCGCGCTTGAAGCCGCCCGCGAGTCCATCGTCCTGTTGAAAAACGAAAAATCCCTACTCCCACTCGATCTTTCGAAACTCAAGCGCATCCTCGTCGCCGGACCGCGCGCGGACCACCCCGAACTCGGCCGCAAGCAAACGGGATCCTCGGCAAAAAATGTATCCGCCCTCGAAGGCATCCGCAACCAGGCCGGGCGGCGCGGCGTCGAAGTGCTTTATGAAAAGGACAGGCAACAATCGGTCGAGGCGGCGCGCTCGTCAGACGTTGTGCTGTTTTTCACCAGCCTGATGGAAGGCGAGGTCACCGACCGAATGAACCTCGGACTTTCGCCGCGACAGGAACAACACCTGCTGGACCTCACCGCCACCAAGGTGCCAGTCGTCGTGGTCCTCGTCGGCAGCGGATGCGTGACCATGGAAAATTGGGAAAACCAAGTGCCCGCGATGCTATCCGCGTGGTATCCGGGCAAGGAAGGTGGAAATGCCATAGCTGACGTCTTATTTGGCACAACCAACCCAAGCGGCAAGCTTCCGGTCACCTTCTATCGAAGCGCCGATCAGCTCAAAGACTTCACCGAATTTGACATCTCCAAAGGACTCACCTATCTCTACTGCCAAACTCCTGTTCAGTATGCTTTCGGACACGGGCTGAGTTATACCCGGTTTGATTATACCAATCTTAAAATCTTACCTGATGTGGCGACTCCAGGGCACGTCACCGTAAGCGCAGACATCACCAATACAGGCAACCGCGAGGGTCAGGAAGTTGCCCAACTATACCTGCACGCCAAACAGCGCAGCACTGGCGACCAACCGCGCCAGCAGTTGCGCGGC
>JBIPND010000431.1:0-3814 GCA_044374015.1 Luteolibacter sp.
ATGAGTTCGTGCATGATGGTGCTCTTGGTTCAGCTTTGGCCGCCGAGGAAGGATTTGGGTTTTTGCTCGGTTGACGCGTAAAGCTTGGGTTCCTGGGCGTTGCTGAAGCTTTGGGGAAACACTTCGCGGACGGCCTTCATGAAACCTTCGTTGGTGAGTGCGCCGGTTTTGGCGAGGACCTTCATCGCCGTTTCCGTGAACACGCCTCCGCCATGGATCTCGTGGGCATACTGATGCGGCAGGGCGGCGGCAAAAAGTATATCGATGGAACCCTCATAAGGATCGCTTGCCCCGCGCAGCCGGGCGCTGCGGGTGGCGCGCTTGGATTCTGGCAGGGATTGGTAGAATGCCGCGTGGGCTTCGTTCAATTCCTCGTCCGCGTGAACGATGCGCGGGACCGCTCCAGCAGGCACCCGGGAAACGTGCGGACCGGTCACCGAGACCCGGGTGCCGGAACCGGAATGGCAGGAATCGAAAAAGAAACTGAGACTGGCCTTGGGGTTCAAGGTCAACGCGATTTCCTTGAGGTCGTCATCCAGCACCAGTCTGCCGGTGCGGAAGTCATGGCAGCAAAGGGCTTCATCCTTGCCGTCATCCTCCTCGTCTCCGTCCTGATCGTCCACCTGGGTGCCGTGGCCTGCATATTGGATGGCGATGATGTCGCCCGCTTTGGCCGAGGTGATCACGCCCCGCAGGCTGTCCAGGATGGCGCTGCGGGTCGCTTCCTGATTGAGCATGCGTTCGGTTTTGAAGCCCAGGGATTGGAAAAAACTCTGCCATTTGCGGGTGTCGTTGACGCAACCGTTGAGCCGGTCCCGTTCTTCCGGATAGGCGTCGATCCCGATGCAGACCGCGTGGCGGTTTCCGCCCTGGCGGACGATGATGTTAGGGCCCGCGGCCGGCCCGGGCGCGATTTCCGCCACCGGGGTGCCCTGCTGGCGGAGCGCGTGGGCGGTGAGGATGCCCAGCGCGATTTCCTCGTCGGTAGGTTCTTGCGAGATGATTTCCGCCGCGGCGGAACGTGTCCGGACATCATATTCATGGATGCGATCGCGCCCGAGGATGCGGCGACAGACGCTGTTCATCGTCTGCGGGTCATCGTCGAATCCGCCATGGGTGAGGCTGGCGCTGGAGTAGCGCGGCCCGCCCTGGGTGGGCGACCAGACCACATCGACCGCCCCCGGGCTTTCGGGCTCGAACAATTTCCTCAATGAGGCATCCGCGCGCACGGATTGCTCCAAGCCCACCAACGGGCAGCGCGGTTCCCGTTCCAGCCCGTGATGGATGAGATAGAGCAGGGACTTTTTATAAACCTTCATGCAGGTGTCCTGCCGCTCCTTCGGGTCCGTCATGGTGAACATCGTGAGCCGGTCGATGCCCTTGCCTAACAGCGGAATGACTTTCTGTTTGAAAAGGTCCACCCGGATGGCGGGTGCCAGGTGATGGAGGGTGCGGATGGTCGGTCCTTTGTTACCCAATGCCGCCGTTACGGCTGCGAGGAAGTGCGCGTGGAAAATGCTGCCGGCGCTGTGGCCGATGGCGTGCAGTTCCACCGGATGGTCGCCGGCGGTTTTGATGAATTCCTTCAAATGCCTTGCGGTCAGCCAGGCACCGCCGGTGTTCGGGGCGCTGGCCCGCTCCGCGCTGTCCTTCATCGCTCCCCACAGCGCCACCCCGCCGATGCTGCGTGCCAGCTTCTCGACTGCCGGGTCGGTGGCATGATCCGCGATGAAATCTCCCAGTCCGCGCCGGCCGAACAACCCTCCGATGCGTCCCCAGACGGCGTTGGTCTTGCGCTCGAGCATTTGCCCGAGAGTTTCCATCAGGCCGGTTTCCCAAATGAAGAAGATCGGATAGATATCGTTTTTCAGCCACCACGGCACGCGGCTCAGTGCGGTGGCGACCGAGCTTTTTTCGTCGTTCAATCCGCCATGGGCGAAGAACATGATGCGGAGCGGGCGAGCCTCCGCTCTGGCCTCCTCCAGCGCTGCGGTTAGGTGGATTTGGAACAGGGCTTCCAGACTTGCCTCGGAGGTGGCCGCCATCCCCGATCGACTCAACCGGCCGTCCCGCAGGTTGATCAAATGGGCCTCGGCATTGACCGGTCCGCCCGTCGTCCGCGCGGACCGGGTGGTGAATTCGCCCTCGGAGAAATGCAGATGATCCGCATGATATTCCGGCGCTCCCAGATCCACCTCGATCGGAACATCCATCAGCTCCCGAACCTCCTCGACCAACGGAGAAACGCCGCTGCGCTTCTTCGTTCCCCGGGTGGCCGCCGCGCCGGTTTTGATCTGCTTGCAGAAGTCATCATAATCGATCGCCGTGCCCGGGCATGACTTTTGGTCGTTCATGTGATTGTGGAATTTCAGCGCGCTCGCCGGCAGGGAGAATTTCCCGAGCAGCGCTTCGATCACCCGGATCACTGCCGCCTTTTGGGGGTCGGCGAAGGCGTCCTTGCCCGTGTCGAAATCGCCGATCATTTCAAACATGAACGGTCCCTGCCTCGAATTGCCATTGTAGCCCGCGGCACTCGCCGGCGGTTTGTTCCAGTTTCGCCCCGTCCAGATGCTGCCGTCCGGCGCAATGCTGATATGTTGGGCGATGTCGGACCAGCCGTTGGTGATGGTATGGAATTCCCACATCGCCTGGATCGTCTGCAATCCCCGATACTGGCTGTGGTTCGGTTTCCAGGTGTGGTGCATGTGGACCGCGTCAATCTTGCGGGTGAAGTTGAATGAATCGACGAGATCCTCGAACTCATCGATGGTCAGTTTGATAAATGGCTTGGGCATGGGATGCGGATGGTTGGAGTGGGGGGAAGCGTTCGCCCGTCCCCGTGAGGACCGCGAGTGCCGGATCGACTGGTGAGTCCGCGGGGTTTGGGGGAAGCGGCAATCCATCTAACCCTCATTGCCAATCGCGGGTTTCGTTCATGCCAACAGATCCCCTCCGGAAGATCAAGGTGCCACGGGGACCAAATTCGGAGCTGTTGTTAGCGTTTCCGAAATTTCCAAGCGCGCCGGTGATTGCCAGCCGGAGAGTGGAAATTAGTTATAATCAATAGGTTCCGGCGGCTTGCTATTGCGGGCAAGCGTTTGGCTTGCGAGTGCCGGAAGGATGGCTCAAAAAGCCAATGCGATGAGATTCATTCGTCCAGACCAACACTGGAGCATTCTGCTACCTTCGCGGAGAGAGCATCTCTGCCTGGAGCGGCTGGCACTCAAATGCGGCTACCGGATCTGCGAGATCTGCGCGGAGCTGGATTGCAGCGAACGCTATCTCTACTCGGTGTTCACGCGGGACATCGGCCTGCCGCCGAAAGCGTGGATGCGGCTGGAGCGGATGGTGGTGGCGTGCCGGATGCTGGTAGGTGGAAAGCCGCCGGAGGTGGTGGCGGCGGACCTCGGGTTCGCATCGTCGGCGAATTTTCGGCGCGAGTTTGTGAGGTTCTATGGCGTGTCGCCGCTGAAGTTCCAAGGCGAGCGGTGGAGGGTGGGGGAGGTTTGAGAGTGGGGGAGTGGGGGAGTGGGGGAGTGGTCCGGAGTTCACGGTTTACCGTGCTCTTGAAGAGGCAAGCTAAAGCTTGAACTCCGGACCGCGGAAGGAAGCTCCCACGCGCCATGCCGGGGGCTGCTAAGCGTCATCGTCGAAGCCACTTGACCGCGTGCTACCCGACCGCGGTCCGGAGTTCACGGTTTACCGTGCTCTTGAAGAGGCAAGCTAAAGCTTGAACTCCGGACCGCGGAAGGAAGCTCCCACGCGCCATGCCGGGAATCTGCCAAGCGTCATCGTCGAAGCCATCCACCGCGTG
>JBIPND010000432.1:0-3808 GCA_044374015.1 Luteolibacter sp.
CGATGGTCGTCTGCATGGCGTTGTGGATGCGGTTGTATTCCACCACGTTGCCGCCCTGGTTGCGGAAGGCGAAGACGCCGTTGCGCGAGAGGTCGTTGAAATGGTTGTTAGCGACTCGGTTTCCCGGGGCCATCGACATCGAGAAGGGCCGCGAGTCCATGTGCACGCCGCCACCGTAGTAGCGGATTTTCCCGCAGTGCTCGACGGTGTTGCGGGTGACTTGGTTGAGGATGGGGAAGACCTTGGCCGCCGCTTCGCCGGGCGTGTAGATCTTGGTGTCGTCCATGTAGGCGAGGCGCGCGCCGGTCATCAAAACTCCGCCACCACCGGAGTGGCGCACGGTGTTCGAGTCGAAGTGGTTGCGCTGGCTGTCGAGGTGCAGCCAGAGGGCGTAGCCACCGATGTTTTCAAAGCGGCAGTTTCTCACCGATGAGTCGTTGGTGTTCTCAAACATGATCACGGTGTCGGTGTGGACCCGCGCCTCGATGTGACCGAGCGTGAAACTGGTGTGACGGAATTCAAGGCCGTCGAAATGGACATGGGCGACGTGCGTGTTGGCATTCACATCGCCCTTGGCATTGACGATGCGATTGAGATACGGCGCGATGAATTCGAGTGTGTTCGGATCCACGCCGGGTTGTGGCATGTAGTGGAGGCGGCCGGTGGCCGTGTTGAGGAACCACTCGCCGGGTTCGTCGAGTTCGGACTGCACACCTTCGATCCAGAACCAGCTTCCGCTGTTGATCGTCCGATGGCGCTCGCTAGCGGCAATGTCGATGCGGCCGGTGACGGTGTTGACGGCAGTAACGGTGTTCCACTGGTTGAAGAAGCGGGATTGCGGGACGATGTTGACCTGCGCGTCGGCGGCAGTGCCCCAGGCGGGTTTGATGAGGGCCGGAGCGATAATGGCATGGTCGAAAGCACCGCCGGTGGCGTAGAGGAATGGGTTGGACGTGGTGACGTTGGGGTAGCGGGCTCTCGGTGCCCGGCTGCCATTGACGAACAACTGGCGGAAATTCCACTGATTTAAACCCAGGCCGATCCCGGTTAGATCAGTGAACCAGATGCCACCGCCACCGTTAGTCCAGGTGCTGGTGATCGTCCTGCCGCCGCTGAGAACAACCTCGGCACCAACCGCCGCTTTCCAAGTGATGGGGAAAGCCGCCGTGCCGGAATCCTCGGGGCGGAGTTCGAGCGGTGTGGCCAGTTGATAGGTTCCGGCGGCGAAGATCACTTCCACCGGGTCGCTGAGACCCGCAGTGATCAAACCGCGCACCAATTCCCTCGCACGCGCCGGAGAGGCTACCGGAAGGGCGGCGGTCCCGGGATTGGTGTCGTGGCCAGATGGCGAAATGTGGATCTCCGTTTCAGCAGAAAGCAACGAGGTCAGCAAGGTGATGGCGGCGGCCATCACTCCAAGATTCTTGAACGCCAGGGACATTGGATGTTTGTATGAACGGGGAGTTTCCAGCAGCGGCAAATGCCTGAACCGTTTTTCGATTATATTCGCGCGACACCCCGGATTCAATGCGCCATCGCGCATTTATCTTACTCGTTTGCGCCATTTTTACCTTGGCGGATTACACGCCCCGGCCTAAGGAAATACAGCATGCCCCCACACTCTCCCAGGCCCGCACGCACCTCGCCGCCGCGGATCGCGTTGTTAGTCCCGGCTTGGAACGAATATGGCCGCGGAATCATCGAGGGGGTTTGGCAGTATGCGCAGCAGCACGAGCCGTGGCTGCTGGAAATGCAGCCGGGTGAGCCGGACGAAAACACCGAGGTGCCACGTGGCTGGACTGGCGACGGCATGATCGCGTCCGTGCAGACCCGGCGGCTCGCGGCCAAGCTGCGGACTCTGGGTGTGCCGGTGGTCAACGTCTCCGGCTCGCGCCGCGAGGGGATCGATTTCCCGCGGGTGACCAGCGACGCCAAGGCGGTAGTGCGGATGGCGGTGGCGCACATGCACGAGAAGGGAATCCGGAACGTCGTATTCTGCGGCGAGCCTGAGCGCCCGTTTCTCGACTTCTGGACCGAGGCTTTCCAGAGTGTGATGACCGAGGCCGGGATGGAGGCGGTGATTTACCAACCATCCGCACGGCTCGGCCCGAAGGCCGGAATGGAGGCGCGGCAGAACGACCGCCGCCGCTGGATCGAGGCGCTGCCGAAACCGGTGGGCATCATCGGTTGGGCGACCGGCATTTGCCGCCACCTGGCCATGGCTTGCACGGAGCTCGGCGTGATGGTGCCCGAGGAGGCGGCGATTCTCAGTCTTGAAACGGAGGATCTGCTAGGCCGGGTGGTGCATCCTCCTCTCAGCGGGGTCGATATCCCGGTGCGGCGGATCGGTTACGAGGCCGCCGCCCAACTCGACCGTTTGCTCCACGGCAAGGCTGCGGATCCTCATGAAATCTGCCTGCCGCCGCTTGGGGTCACCACCCGCCAATCGACCGACCTGGTGGCTTGTTCCGACCCACAGGTGCAGCAGGTTCTGCGTTTCATCCGCGACCATGCCCACGAGGGCATCGATGTGCGCAACGTCCTCAAGGCCGTGCCGATGGCGCGGCGCTCGCTGGAGCGGCGTTTCCACGACTTGATCGGCCGCAGCCCGGCCGATGAGATCCGCCGCGTCAAGATCAACAAAGTGCGGCACTTGCTCGACACCACCCACCTGTCGATTCCCGACATCGCCGAGGCCTGCGGTTTCAAATACGTGGAACACATGATCCCGGTCTTCAAGAAACACCACGGCAATACCCCGTCACGCTACCGCGCGAACGCACGGCTGGGGATGTGAAAAGAAGCGTCCTGCCCCCTGCCCCTGTCTTTGGCGCAAATGATTCATTTTTTTGCGCATGAGCGCATTGCCAGCTCCGGGCGGGCGGGTTCACGATACGCCCATGCCGGTCTTTGGCAGACCGGCTAAAAACCTACTTACCACTTTATGACATTCGGATGGATCAACTGGGGCGTCGTGGCCGTCGTCGTCCTGGGGACTACCTTGTTGGGCCATCTGCTCAAGGGTAAATCGAGTGGAGTCGAGGGATTTTTCCTTGGTGGGCGAAACTTGCCGTGGTGGGCGGTGTCAGCATCGATCATGGCCTCACAGATCAGCGCGGTGACGGTGATCGCAGTGCCGGGAGCGATCTTTGCCCAAGGCGGCAACCTGCTGTTTCTGCAAGGCACCTTGCTCGGCTTCATCCTGGCCAAAGTCCTGATGTCATGGCTGTTTGTGAAGGCGTATTACGAGCGGCAGATTTACAGTCCATATGATTTCATCGAGAACCGTCTGGGACCGGGGTCGGCGCATTTGTCGCGCGGGTTGTTTCTCGGCGGTGCGATCCTTGGCCACGGGGTGCGCCTGCTCACCGTGGCCATGCTGCTGGGAGTGGTGGTGGACATGCCGATCGGCCAGTCGGTCCTGATCATGGGGGTGTTCGCGGTGATCTGGACCTTGATGGGCGGGATCACGACCGTCATCTGGACGGACTTCATCCTGTTTTGCATCATCGTGGCTGGCGCGGTGATCTCGCTGTTAGTCATCATCGGCGGTCTGCCGATGGGCATTGCGGAAGCGGTCCGCGAACTCGACGAGGCGGCCAAGTTGAACTCATCGACGTGGCGACGGATCCAGCCAAAACGTGGACGGTGTGGACC
Organism: Luteolibacter sp.; assembly: GCA_044374015.1. GTDB lineage: Bacteria > Verrucomicrobiota > Verrucomicrobiia > Verrucomicrobiales > Akkermansiaceae > Luteolibacter. Next base: position 3,658 of record JBIPND010000432.1, read on the forward strand.
GGCCTGATCTGTTTCACCATTTTTGAACTGGCCCAGAACTCGGTGGACCAGGTGATCACCCAGCGGATGATGTGCTGCCGGAATTATAAGGAAGCGCGCAAGGCGGTGCTCGGGTCGCTGGGGATCGTGCTTTTCACCCTGCTGCTGGCCG